>CAZGOK010000040.1:0-12905 GCA_964527665.1 uncultured Sphaerochaeta sp. | reverse complement strand
GACTCTCCGATACCATGCAGAACGCCCTGATGAACATCGTAACGATCTTCCTCGGCCTCGCTGTAGGTTCGAAGATGGAGGCCCAATACTTCTTGAACCTGAACACCCTCGGTATTCTCGCCCTTGGAATGGTTGCTTTCGCCTTGGGAACCGCTGCTGGAGTCCTCATCGCCAAGCTGATGAACAAACTTGATCCCAAAAACCCTGTCAATCCGCTCATCGGAAGCGCAGGTGTCTCAGCTGTCCCTATGGCAGCCCGTGTCTCCAGCAAGGTTGGTCAGGAATCCGATCCCCAGAACTTCCTACTCATGCATGCCATGGGTCCGAACGTAGCCGGGGTCATCGGAAGTGCCGTTGCAGCAGGTGTCCTGCTTGCAGTCGTGCCCTTCATGGCAGCGATGTAAGCTTCTTCTTTCTCAATCTATCCAAGGGTCCGCTTCTAGCGGGCCCTTGTTCATTTCTTCCACCCTCTCTCTTTTTTCCCCTTACCTCTATATTCTCTTATGTATTTCACTTCCCAAATGTCGTCATGTTAGAATATTTAGAGAGGTGAATCATTATGAGAACTTTGGAAGTGTATTAGTATTCTTAACACATGACGGGGTTATGGTCAGCCTAGACCTAGCAAGGGAAAGGACGCATACTATGGTGAACTGGGCAATATTATTTGGAATCCTTTAGGGAAGCAGGAAAAGCAGGATACTAACGTTTGTTGAATGTTTTTTGTGCATACCCTGAAGGAAGACTCCTCCCATCCTCATTTCTCCCCGTAAGCCGACATACATATATAAGAAATACATTCTCCATTATATCATCGGTACCAGATTCAACGTTTACATATGCACAAAAAGTTGAGTCGTAAGATATTTCTGACGGATTTTAAGTATTCCTGTACGGTTCAAGATACCAAAACCGGTTACCCCCAGGAGTACATATTCATCACAATCAAAAAATTCTATTCTTGTTGCAGTGGCATAGAAATGCTATACTTAGTTTTGAAGAAACGAGATATAAGGAATCAATCAATGATACGAGATAGAATTAGTAGCTATAAAGAACTTGAAAGGCTTACCGATTCAGTGGTTCTTGTCTATTTTACTGGTGATAGGCCTGGTTTCCAAACACAAATGGGGCAGGATGTTTATGATATGTTTGTTGACCAGTTGGAAGCGATAGGAAAAGTACAACGTATTTCCCTTTATCTTTATTCGAGAGGCGGAGATACCAATACGGCTTGGAGTCTTTGTAATTTAATTCGATCCTACTGTGATGAATTTATTGTAATCATCCCTAGTAGGGCCCATAGTGCGGCCACATTGCTTAGCCTGGGTGCTGATAAAATATATATGACTAAACAAGCAACGCTTAGTCCAATCGATCCATCAGTGAACACCCACTTAAACCCTATCAATGCAAGTAACAAAGAACAGATACCTATAAGTGTTGAATCAATTAAAGGGTTTATCCAATTAGCCAAGGAAGAGCTCGGTATCATTGGTTCAGAAGAAAGTGCAGAAGTGTTAAAAGTTTTAGCAAAAGAAATACATCCCTTAGTTCTAGGGGATGTATTCAGGGCTAGATCTCATATTCGCATGCTCGCAAGAAAGCTGTTAGAGATTCATTTTAAAGGAAACACAGAGGCAATTGAAAAGATAACTAATTTCTTATGCAGTGATTCTTGGAATCATAATTATACAATCAATAGAAGAGAAGCACAGGTATCATTAGGGCTTAACATTGTTAAACCGAACGATGAATTATATTCGATTATCAAAACAATTTATGATGATATAAGTGTTGAGATGGAATTACGGAAACACTTCAATCCTGCCGAAATATTGGGAAATGATGAACAAGCGTTCTATGAATCCAAAAGAGCAATACTTGAATCATTGACATTTGGGCAGTATACTTTCTTGACAAAAGGAAGAATTGCGAAAGTTGTTCTGGATGATGGGAAAAGGATTCAAATACAGGAGAACCGTTTCTTTGAAAACTGGGTAAGGAGTTGAGCGTATGAGTACTAAAATCAATTTTTCTAATTTGTCTCATGAGAATACAAATAGTACAGCTAGTTCTCTTGCCTATCCAACGACCGCTGTATCTGACTTTAATGATGTCCATATTTATGAAATAATTAATGGAGTAGATTCGATGTTCTGTGATCTTGTTAAGGGTTTTAGTCAGAGTTTTGTCTATCCTCAAGGCTATGTGTGTCGTGAAAAGATTATTCTAAATGATGAGGATTATACGAAAGTTAAAGACCATGTTGAATCTGTTGTTATTGATAATCCTAAATTGAAGAACCTTTTTGCAAAATATAACAAGTAATACACTGTGGATTATGAAAATTACAGTATTGAAGAACTTTCTCGTGCACATGATCGAACGGGATTTTCATGTGGAGTTGTTGAATTAGACCAGTACTTGCAGAAGGATGCAAGAAGACACAACTCTTCCGGGTTCAATCAAACAAAAGTACTTGTAGAAACAGGAAAAAATACAATTATCGGATTCTATAGTTATGCTGCAGCTTCTTTAGCCCGGCAATTATTTACAAGCGATCAACACAATAGCTTACCAAATTATGAAATACCTTGTTTTCGGTTGACAAGATTTGGAATTGATAAAAGGTATCAGAAGAGTGGTTTTGGAGCATATTTATTGTATTGTGCATTGAAACATGCAGCAGAGTTAAGCCGTAATATTGGTAGTTTTGCTGTGATTGTAGATGCGAAAAATGAAGAGGCGAAGTCTTTTTATATCAGAAATGGGTTCTACCCTCTCTCTGGCTTGCTTATTTATGTACCAATAAAGGAAATAAAAGCTGAATTAGACCAACATAGATTGATCTAATCCGCTTTCCGGTAGCTTCTAACTCATTGAGTTTGTAAGTCAAATCCGCTCCTGCAAGGTACAGCTGATAAAATTGGCGCACATGTACTATTTTTCGTCCTCTTACTTCTTCCTTGTTGTTTTTCAATTGAGTTCTCCTTCGTTTTACCAAATGATTTTTTACCTCATGTTTTTCCCCCTTTCCAACAGGGCTTCTCTCCTATATAGTAAGGGCATGTGGACATTCATCAGTATCCTAATAATCGTCATACTTTTCATCGTGTGGAACGTCACCCTCATCGGCTACAGGGACAAAGACCTCCCCCCCTTGAAGCAAGACGAATCAACCGTATTCAGCGACAAGGCCAAAAGCATTCTTCTCAAGCAAGAAAGTAGTAAGGCAATCCTGCTGATACACGGCTTTCCCTCCACCCCGAGCATGTACTCCTACAGTGCACAGCGGTTCTTTGAAGCGGGTTGGGATGTCCATGTACCCCTCATCCCTACCTTTGGCTCTGATCCGAAAGAGTTTGAAAAGACCGCCTTTACCCAGTGGTTCGACTATATCTGCCGCTACTATGAGACAATGAGAAAGGACTACGCCACCGTCCATGTGCTGGGGACCAGCATGGGAGGGCTGTTGGCCCTCAAGCTGGGAGAGAAGTATTGTGACAGTGACAAAGCTCCTGACAAACTGGTGACCATCGCCGCCCCTGTCGTCTACAACAGTATTCGCGATGGTATCATCACCGATGCACGCTCCTACGCTATGAGGACGGTGGCCCTGTTCACTCCTTCCCTAGGTGCCAAGACTGTCGATGGCAACCCGGACAGTGATGACGGCAACGAAGAGTGGGTCGGCTATGGCGGGCTGTTTGTCCGCTGTGGGCTGAGCCTGGTCCATGCCATGAAAGATGTCCGTAAAGATCTTGGCAAGATTACCTGCCCGCTCTTTTCCATCCATGATGGCAACGACAAGACAGTCCCCTTTGGGAACGTGAAGATTATCCAGAAGGAGAACGGAAGCAGGAACTTCAGGACATTGGAAACACATATGGAGAAGTTCAAGCACAACAGGCATGCCCTCCTGTCCTACCGCTCGGTCCAGGAAGAGCTGACCACCACCATCATAGCATTTCTGCAATCCAAGGAGAAAGCCAATGGCTAAGCGAGAAGATTACATCAGCTGGGATGAGTATTTCATGGGCGTTGCCGTCCTTTCCTCGCTACGCAGCAAGGATCCCAATACCCAGGTGGGGGCCTGCATAGTCGATCAGGACCACAAGATAGTAGGAGTCGGGTACAACGGCTTTCCCATCGGGGTAAGCGACGACGAGATACCTTGGGGACGCGATGGAGAGTGGCTCGACACCAAATACCCCTACGTCTGCCATGCAGAGCTGAATGCGATCCTCAACTCGACAAGCAGCTCCCTCAAGGGGTGCTCCCTCTATGTAGGGCTCTTTCCCTGCAACGAGTGTGCCAAAGCCATCATCCAATCAGGTATCAAAGAGGTTGTCTTTCTCTCTGACAAGTACGCTGAAGCAGACAACACCAAAGCCTCGAAGCGGATGTTCGACCAGACCGGAGTCCTCTACCGTCAGCTCAAGCCTAAGCATACGAGCATTACTCTAAGCCTATGATACTAACCGTCTGCCTCAACCCGACCTTCCAAAGCACCATGGTCTTCGACTCCTTCACACAAGGTGAGGTCAACAGGTGCCTAGAGCACTACCTCGATGCATCGGGCAAGGGGATGAACTGTGCCAGGATAGTGAGCCAGCTTGGAGCGAAATCAGCTCTGCTGACCCACCTCGGAGGACCTAGAAAGGATGAGATGATCAGCCTCTGCTCAAGGGATGCTGTAGAAATCATCCACACCGATAGTGCAAGCGCCATACGGACGTGCACCACCATCATAGCAAAGGGGACCTGTACCGAACTCGTGCAGAACCCCGAAGCGGTAGGGCAAGGGTGTGAAGCGGCCATACGAGAGCTCTTTAGTGAGGCTATACAGAGGGCCGAAGCACTCATTATCTGTGGCACCCGTGCCCCGGGCTATAGCAAGGGCCTGTACAGCGACTTTGTCAAAGAGGCAAAGGAAGCGGGAAAGTTTGTCCTCCTGGACATCAAAGGCGATGACCTCCTTTCCTGCCTCCCCCACCACCCTGATGTGATAAAGCCAAACTTCAGCGAATTCGTAGAGACCTTCTTCAGTGAAAAGGTCCCGGAACAGGGGAAAAACACTGCCCTGATAGCAAGAGTACAAGCTAAAATGGCATCACTCCAAAACGAATACGGATGCAAAAGTGTCATCTCCCGAGGCAAGCACGACCTCTTGCTGTTTGACCATGGCCCGACAAGCGTCGAGATAGAGCAGGCAGAGGTGGTAAACTCCATCGGATGCGGAGATACTCTCTCCGCTTCCCTGACCTTGGCTCTTCTGGAGGGGCACTCTCTGCAACAAGCGGCGCGCATTGCAACAAACCATGCAACGAAGCAGGCAAAAACCATACACCCAGGTAGCCTTGTATAACAAATTGTCTATTTTATTTGGTGCATCATTCTTCTATGATTTTGGAATACCAAAATATTGCAACGTCAAACCAGTAAATTTCTCAAATTAATCACTAATAAGTAACATATAACGCAATCTGATAGATAAAGTTTTATCAGATTACCGCTGATTTACTTTGACAGGTTGAACTTTATCATCCTATACTGTTACAAACATGAACCCACAAAGTGGGCTACTAGTAGTAATGAGGAGATCTGTTATGAAAAAATTTCTATCAATCATGCTCTGTCTGGTTCTCGTCGGTTCTGCTGTATTTGCAGCAGGAACTCCTGAAGCCGCACCCGCAGCAAAGAAAGATTCAAACGTGGTGAAGATTGCCCTGATCATTGAAAACACCATCGACGACAAAGGCTGGTGCCAGGCCATGCACGATGGCATTCTAGAAGCACAACAGTTGCTGCCAGGACGCATCGAGTACTCCTACAGCGAAAAGATGAAACCTGTTGATGCAGGATCCGCTGCCCGCCAATATGTTGCAGGTGGATATGACATTGTCATCGCCCATGGCGCCCAATACAAGAACCTCATCCTTGAAATGGCTGATGAGTACCCCAAGGTAACCTTCGCCTTTGGAACCAGCTCTGAAGTCGGTCCCAAGAACGTGTTTACCTACATGCCCGAAAGTGAAGAGACCGGCTACCTCTCAGGCCTCATTGCCGGTATGGTAACCAAGGCTAATATCGTTGGTATCGTCGGTCCTGTCGATGCTGGTGATGCTGCCCGTTACAACCGTGGCTACGTCCTCGGTGTCAAGGCTGCAAACCCCAAAGCAACTGTCATGGTCGCACACTCCGGTTCCTTCAGTGATTTCATCAAGGCCGGTGAAGTTGCCCAGTCCCAGATCAAAGCTGGTGCTGACGTACTCTCAGGTTCTTCCCAGCAGGCTCTCGGCGCCCTTCGCGCTGTAGCTGACCAGAGGGGCAAGGACATCTGGTGGGTTGGTCAGGATACTGCACAGATTGACATTCCCGAGGGATATAAGGTTATTGCAGCCTCTTCCTATAACTACGCAGCAGTCGTAGTGGGTCTTGTAGAAAAGCTTGACGCTGGTATCACCGGCGGCATGAGCCTTCCGATGAACTTCAACAATGGTGGATTCATCTTTGAATTCAACCCTGCCCTTGCAAACATCTCCGATGGTGCCATCAAGGCCAAGGTTAACGAAGCCATTGCTGCTTTCACAGCAAAAGCCAACACAGTCGATTACACAAGTGTTGATTATTCGAAGCTTTAAGAGTCTTTAGTATATGGGTCATGCACTATGTGCATGACTCAGTTTTTTTTGATGGCATTTGGAGGATTCCTGTATGGAAGTCACTACAAAAAAGATAACCAGCCTACGGGTGGAACACATAACCAAGCGTTTTCCCGGAGTGTTGGCGAGCGATGATATCTCACTATCCATAGGGGAAGGCGAAATCCTTGCCTTGGTTGGAGAAAACGGCGCCGGCAAGACCACGCTCATGAACATACTCATGGGACTGTACCAGCCGGATGAGGGTCGTATCATCATCAACGGGGAAGAGGTCAAGTTCAGATCCCCCAACGATGCCTTTGCCGCCGGCTTGGGTATGGTACACCAACAGTATATGCTGGTGCCCAACATGACCGTGCTTGAGAACATAGCTCTGGGGTACAAGCAGGCTTGGTCCCTTTTCAAGCTGGACCTTGGCATGGTGCGAAAGCGCATTGAAGAGGTATCGAAAAAATACGGACTCTTTGTCGATCCCGATGCCTTTATCTGGCAGCTCTCTGTAGGAGAGCAACAGCGTGTGGAACTGGTAAAGACACTCTGCCTTGGTGCCAAGTTCCTTATCCTTGACGAACCTACCAGTGCCCTGACCCCCCAGGAGACCGATGAGCTGATCGTCCTGCTCAAGCGTATGGCCAGTGAACTCTCCATCATCTTCATCAGCCACAAGCTGCAGGAGGTAAAGGACCTTTCCAATACCATCACCATCTTGCGTCATGGTGCTGTTGTCTTCCAAGGCAACACGACAGACCACTCACCCAGTGATATAGCAGCTCTTATGACCGGTCATGAAGTCGAGCTTCCCCTCAACGAGGAACCCCCTTGTGACGGAGAAGTTGTACTGGATATCAAGAATCTGGATGTAAAGAGCGACCGTGGGTTCCTGGCCCTGAACAAGCTCAACCTTTCGATTCGCTCAGGCGAGATTGTCGGGCTTGCAGGGGTGTCCGGCAATGGACAGCGCGAACTTGCAGAAGCCATAAACGGCCTGAGAAAAGTAGAGAGTGGCGAGATTCTCTTCTATGGGGAGAACCTCGCAAACAAGAGCCCCTACCATGTAATTGAAGCGGGTATGGGCTATATTCCCGAGGAACGCAATACGGAGGGTATCGTTCCCTCCTTCTCCATCAAGGAGAACCTGATACTCAAAGATGCATCGCACCCTGAGTTCTCCAAGTACACCTTTTTGAAGAATAAGGATATAGACCAAAATGCAACCGACCTCAGGGTCAAGTTTGACATACGAAGCCCAAATATCTCTGTCGCCGCAGGATCGTTGTCCGGAGGAAACATCCAGAAGGTCATCCTTGCCCGTGAGATATCCCGAAAGCCCAAGTTCCTCATAGCAGTCTACCCCATCAGGGGACTCGACTTGGGTGCTGCAGAGTTCATCCACAGGCAGCTGTTGGAGAAGCGAAAAGAAGGCATAGGCATACTGCTTATCAGTGAGGAGTTGGATGAGATATTAGACCTCTCAGACCGTGTGGCGGTAATATTCAAGGGCGAGATCCAGCAGGTGCTGGAACGAAAGGATGCAAACCGCAGAAGCCTTGGCATTCTCATGGCAGGAGTGAAAGATGACCAGAACATTTAAGATTACCTACAAGGTCACCATCATCATTCTGGCCATACTGGCCGCAATGATGATCGGGGCCATCATACTCATCACAATTGGTGCAGATGTATTTAAGACCTATTCAGTCATACTCTTTGAGCCTTTGAAGACAACGCTTCAGCTCTCTGAGGTACTTATCAGGGCAATTCCGCTGACTATCATCGCACTGGGCATCTCAGTTGCCTACAGAAGCGGTATCATCAATATCGGAGCTGAGGGCCAAATGGCCATGGGAATCCTAGGGACAACAGCGATCACGCTCTTGTTCCCCGAGCTTCCCAAGCCGGTCCTTCTTCCTATGGCTGTTCTAGCCGGTGCTATATGTGGAGGATTGTGGGGTTTCATCCCCGGTATCCTGAAGGCCAAGTTGCAGGTAAGTGAGCTGCTCTCAACGGTCATGCTCAACTATATAGCAGCGCAGTTCTACACCTTCTTCCTACGCGGTCCGATGCTTGACCCGGCAGAATCCTCACTCGGTGGAAGCGGGACACCCCAGTCGATGCGTCTGAGCCGGAACATCTGGCTGGACAGGCTACCGGGTACGCGCCTGCATGCCGGTATCTTCTTTGCCATATTCCTGGCCATCATCATCTACCTGTTGCTTTGGAAGACCTCCACAGGTATGAAGATGCGAGCAGCAGGGGCAAGTGCCCGGGCAGCTCGCTATGGCGGCATCAGCGTCACGTGGTATCTGGTCATAGCAATGGTCATCAGTGGTGCCTTTGCAGGCATGGCAGGAGCCATTGAGATCGCAGGTGTCCACAGGCGTGCCATCGAGGGCATCACCGGTGGATACGGCTTCAGCGGTATCGTCGTCGCCCTCTTCGGAGGCCTGCACCCTGCAGGCATCATCCCCGCATCCTTCTTCTTCGGCCTGTTGATCGTAGGTGCAGATATGACCCAGAGGATGGTCGGCGTTCCCGCCAACATGGTAAACGTGTTGCAGGGTATCATCATCCTGGTCATCGTCGCCACCAAAATGGTGCTTGCAGACCCCTACCTCATGGAAAAGGTCTGGCGCAAATACCAAAAACTCACGAACCCTCCCAAGGAGGTGGAAGCATGAACTTTATTGTAAATATCCTTTCGCTGGCAGTCCCTTTTTCAGTGGCACTGCTGATAGCTTCCCTTGGGGAGATGTTCAACCAGAGAGCTGGTATCTTCAACCTGGGCTGTGAAGGCGTCATGGCAATGGGGGCCTTCCTAGGCATGCTCATCCCCTATAGCATCGGCCAGGGCGGACCCACCCCTGGAGTCTATAACTTTTTAGGGCTCCTGGTCGCCATGGGCGTTGGAGCCCTCTTCGGACTATTCTTCGGTTTTGTAGTCGTAACCTTCCGTGCCCCTCAAGGTATCGCAGGCATCGGGCTACAGATGTTCGGAGTGGGAACCGCAGGAACACTCTTTCGCCATTTCATCGGTGGAACTCAGTCGGTGCCTGGTATTGATAACCTCAACATCCCCCTCCTCTCAAAGATTCCCATACTCGGACCGATATTCTTCTCACACAATATTCTTGTCTATCTTGCCTTTCTGTTCGTTCCGGTTGCCTGGTACATACTGTTCAAGACCCCCTGGGGCCTGAAGGTACGGGCTGTGGGAACGAATCCCAGGGCAGCAGACTCCATCGGTATCGAGGTAAACAAGGTCCGCTTCCAGGCTCTGGCTGTGGGTGGTGCTTTGGCGGGACTGGCTGGAGCGTACCTCAGCCTCTGCCAGGCTAAGATGTTCAGCGACGAGATCATAGCAGGTCGAGGCTTCATAGCCGTTGCCTTGGTATATTTTGGACACTGGAGCCCAGGAAAAATCATGTGGGGGGCTCTGCTGTTTAGCTTTGCCCAGGCCTTGCAGCTTGCAATCCAGGGACAAGGGATCAACTTCCCCTACGAGTTCGCTGTCATGCTGCCCTACGTCATGGTCATTGTGGTCCTGGCGTTCAACAGGAAAAGTCAGCTGCTCGGACCTACTGCCCTTGGTCAGCCGTTCAATAGAGAAAAACGAACGTAGACAAAAGATGCGTATGAACAGGGGATTGTGTTGCAATCCCCTGTTGTTTTCTTAGGTTCTTCATCAGTAGAAGCATAATGCAACAAGGATTGCAACAGACTAATGTATTACGCAACAACAGCTTGACGAATTGCTTCATAATAGAGAAACTAAAGAAGTATAGCATCACAGACCGACGCACTTACTAGAGTGCCGACGCTAAGCGGCTACCACATGTTCCCTTCCGATACGATTACAAACGTTGAGGCCGGACCTTGTGCAATGCGCACCTCCCACCTCAACCCAATGGAGAGCAACGCTGTGTATGCATTTACTGTTAATGGAAATTCAATCACTTTTGATGGGCAAGACAAGAAACTTCTTCGCTTCCTGCGTGAAGACCTGAATCTCACAGGAACCAAGGATGGATGTAGTGAAGGTGCTTGCGGTACCTGCACCGTCCTGGTAGACGGAAAGAAGACCAAGGCATGCATCCCCCTGCTTTCCAAGCTCGAGGGCAAGGCGATCATAACTATAGAGGGCCTCTCTGAGCGTGAGAAAGAGGTCTACTCCTACTGCTTCGCAGAGGCAGGGGCGGTACAGTGCGGATTTTGCACCCCGGGCATGATCATGAGCGCCAAGAGCCTGCTCGATGAAGAGCTCAACCCAACGCTAGACATGGTCAGAAAGGCTATCAAGGGGAATATCTGCCGCTGTACCGGGTACAAGAAGATTGAGGAAGCGATCCTCAAGGCTGCCCAGTATTTTAGGGAGAATCTGCCAGTTATCACCGATATAGAGGAACCTGTGCTGGACAAGCGCTACAGGCGCGTCGATGCCATCCCCAAGGCTTTGGGTGAAGGCCTCTATGCTGATGATTTGCGCATTGACGGGATGCTCTATGGCAAGGCTGTTCGATCGGCATTTCCCAGGGCTCGTGTTGTGAAGATTGATACAACCAGAGCAGAAAAGCACCCGGACTTTATAAGGATGGTTACCAGTAGCGAGGTCCCTGAAAATATCATCGGCCACCTGACGCATGACTGGGATGTCCTGATCCCCATCGGAGGTATCACCCGCTACACTGGCGATGCCCTCTGTCTGGTAGTTTCCAAGAATAACGAGACACTCGATGAGGTAGCCGGCCTCATTGATGTATCCTATGAGGTATTGAAGCCCGTGCTCACCATGGAGGAGGCACTCGCCGATGACGCTCCCCTAATCCATGAGGAGGGAAACATCCTCACCATCGAGCACATAGTCCGAGGGGACGCCGACAAGGCCATCAAGGAGAGCAAGCACGTCATCACGCGCCACTACTCCACCCCCTATACCGAACATGCCTTCATGGAGCCTGAGTGTGCCGTAGCACTGCCAGAGGGAGAGGATGGAGTCTTGGTCCACACCTCCGGTCAGTCCATCTATGATGAGCAGGATGAGATATGCCGTATGCTCCGTCTTCCCCCTGAAAAGGTTCACTGCCACAGCATGCTTGTCGGTGGTGGCTTTGGAGGCAAGGAGGACATGAGTGTCCAGCACCATGCAGCCCTGCTTGCCTGGTTGCTCAAGAAGCCGGTCAAGGTAAAGCTCAGTCGCCAGGAAAGCCTGGCAGTCCATCCCAAGCGTCATCCTATGGAGATTGACCTGACCAGCGCCTGTGACGAACATGGTCGCATTACAGCCATGAAAGCAACTATCCTAGCCAACACCGGCGCCTATGCATCCCTGGGAGGACCGGTCCTGCAGAGGGCTTGTACCCATGCATCAGGGCCGTACAACTTCCAGAATTTTGAAGTGTTGGGAAAGGCAATCTATACCAATCTGGTACCTTCCGGTGCCTATAGGGGTTTTGGGGTTACCCAGAGCTGTTTTGCCGTAGAGTCCAATATGAACTTGCTCGCTGAAGAGGTTGGTATGGACTATTGGCAGTTCAAGAGGCTCAATGCCCTCAAGCCGGGGGACATCATGCCCAACGGGCAGATCGCCCAGCCTGATACAGGTATCATTGAGTGCCTCGATGCGGTGAAGGAGGCGTATGACTCCTCCCCCCGTGCAGGCCTTGCCATAGCCTTCAAGAATAGTGGAGTCGGGGTCGGAGTCCCTGATACCGGGCGGTGCATCCTCTCTGTCGAGCAGGGCAAGGTGCATATCCGTACCAGTGCAGCATGCATGGGCCAGGGAATTGCCACTGTCTGTATCCAGATGCTTGGGGAGACCTGCGCCTTGCGGTCTATAGACATGATAGTAGAGGACCCTGACACAAGGCGCACCCCTGACTCGGGCACCAGTACAGCCTCGCGGCAGACGGTCTTTACAGGAGAAGCGGTGCGCAGGGCGGCTCTATTGCTAAAGGATGCACTCAAAGACTCTACGCTAGCAGACCTTGAAGGACAGGAGTTCTTTGGCGAGTACACCAGTGTAACCGACCCCATCACCTCCACGAAGAAGAATCCTGTCAGCCATGTGGCGTACAGCTACTCTGCCCAGGTTGTTATCCTTGACGAAGAGGGCAAGATGGAAAAGGTGGTGGTCGCCTGCGATGTAGGCCAGATAGTGAACCACCAGGCCCTTACCGGCCAGATCGAAGGAGGGGTTGCCATGGGTCTGGGCTACGGCCTTACCGAGGACTTCCCCATCGA
>CAZGOK010000039.1:0-13034 GCA_964527665.1 uncultured Sphaerochaeta sp. | reverse complement strand
GAGATACTGTATGCCTTGAGCCCTTGTACTGCCATGTGTGGGTTCAGGCCGGCCCAAGAGATCGAAATGCATCTGAAAAGACTGCTTCCCCTTTCCTTTGAGAGGCTTCTTGGACAGTGTGCAAACCAAGACAATCCCATCAGGTGCTATTTTGAGACTATCTATCGTCTCGACAAGAAACCACTCAACGCGCTTATGGAAGAGTATGCAAGGAACCTAGCCCTCCTTCCTGAAGAGGATAGGGGACCTTTCCTTACTGCCAAGGCGATAGCACTCCAGGCAGTTGCTGAATTCCCTGATGATCCTGGTGTCTTCGCTCCCTTTTTGCTCAACATTGTCGAACTGCAAGAGGGTGAGGCAATATACTTGGAACCGGGAATAGTGCATGCATATGTGCGGGGAAATGGCATAGAGCTTATGAACAACTCCGATAATATCCTGCGTGCAGGTCTTACCGACAAGCATATGGATGTACAGGAGCTGATGCGAGTCATGATCGCCAAAGAGCAGCCTGTAGTGAGGATACCTTCTTACGCTGATCAATCTGGCTTGCATTTCAGGACAGGGAATCCCGACTTTGCCCTCACTGTCCTGCAGGAAGGATCTTTTGCTGTCCCCGGAGGGCAGCTCTCCTTGTTGCTCTGCACAGCGGGATCTGCTGTCGTAGGCAAAGACGGGCAAGAGATAGCTTTCAACCGCGGAGAGTGCCTAGTAGTTGGTCCTTCAGTGAAGGAGTATCAGGTAGAGGCAGAGGGTACTGTGTTCTGTGCCTATGCTCCTGATGGGTGCTAATAAAGAAACTTCTACCCCGATTAGTCGAAAGAAGGTCAAATGCACTAAAGATTCCGTATAATGAGACAGAGCTTCCTATGGAACAGTATAATCTTAAAAATCCTATAATCGATGGTGAGGTAGGCTATCTATGCTTTCATTGGGGTAGAGAACACATTGTTTTCTAGTTCCCTCCCTTTGCTTTACTATTAGGCGCTTGGTTTGCGTATGAGCCTATGCTCAATCCTACACTATAAAAAAATCACTCTTTTTGATAGCGTAATCTCCTTGCTTTTCAATTATGGCCGAGATATTGCTGAAATTGGGATAGGTGATGTAAAAAAGCTCTTTGAATGATTTGCTCATAGTTGCAAGGATTTTGCGAAATCACCAGTAGTCACTATTTAAGTAGTGACTACGTAACTAAAAGCAAAAAAAGTTTTTTAAGAAAAATGGGAAAAAGTCTTGATTCTTTTGCTTGATGTTTGTAGTGTACTAGCCAGAAAGAGAACGACATGCTTCTGCGTCCGTCGGACCTGATAGCACAGAAATCGGATTTTTTCTAACCTCCTTTTGTTCCCTCTAGGGTTTAACCTCCTTTTCCCTAGGGGGTTTTTTTGTCCTTATGTCTAATAATGTGAAATTGGTATTATTATAGGATAAAAAGTGACATGCTCGCCCGAGCTATTGCCTTAAGCTGGTCCCTTCAGACAATAAGCCTCCATTGCCAAGAATTACCTCAAGCTAAAAGAAGACGCACTCTTTCGAGTGCGCCCCTTTAATCTCTATCGCATATGCATAGGAATTCATTGTTTCCTCATGCGTTGTTCTTGCAACTTGCTTAATCCAGCTCAAACACCCCGGTATAGAGCTTCTGGTACTGGCCCCTCTTGTCCATCAGCTGCTGGTGTGTTCCCCTCTCGATGATCTCTCCTTGCTCAAGCACCATGATGACATCGGCGTTCTTGATGGTGGAGAGCCTATGTGCAATGACAAAGACCGTCCTTCCATGCATAAGGGCATCCATGCCCTGTTGGACTATCGCCTCTGTCCTGGTATCGATGCTGCTGGTTGCCTCATCAAGGATGAGCACCGGTGGGTTGGCTACGATTGCCCGGGCTATGGAGATGAGCTGTCTCTGCCCTTGTGATAGGGAGGAACCGTCCCCGGCAAGTTCACTCTCATAGCCCTGTGGCAGCAACCGGATGAAGGAGTCGGCATTGGCAAGCTTTGCCGCCTCGATTACCTCGGCGTCTGTTGCAGCAAGCCGCCCATAGCGGATGTTCTCCATGACCGTACCTGAGAAGAGGTTCACATCCTGGAGGACAATACCAAGAGAACGCCTCAGGTCATCCTTCTTGATTTTGTTGATGTTGATGCCGTCGTAGCGGATCTTCCCGTCGGCAAGGTCATAGAAGCGGTTGATGAGGTTGGTGATGGTAGTCTTGCCAGCCCCTGTGGCTCCCACCAGCGCGATCTTATGGGTAGGGCGGGCATAGAGGGAGACATCCTTGAGCACGAGCGTCTCCTCGTTGTAGCCAAAGTCGACATTGAAGAACTGCACATACCCATCGAGCTTGGTGTACATCTCGGGCCCTGTCTTGTGTGGGTTCTTCCATGCCCATAGGTTGGTCCGCTCTTTCGTTTCCGTTATCGCACCGTTTTCATCTTGGACAGCATTCACCAAGGAGACATACCCCTCATCAATCTCTCGCTCTTGGTCTAGCAGGGCAAAGATGCGCTTTGCCCCTGCAAGGGCCATGACCACGCTGTTGAGCTGTTGAGCCATCTGGTTGATGGGCATGTTGATCGTCCTGCTCAGCTGTAGGAATGTTGCGATGGCTCCCAGGGTAAGGACGCCTCCCCATCCGCTTATGGCCAGCATGCCCCCGGCGATCGCCACGATGACATACTGGATGTAGCTGATGTTGCCCATGATGGGCATCAGGATGTTAGCAAACCTGTTGGCCTTGTTTGCATTGTTGAAGAGCTCGTCGTTGAGCTTGTCAAAAGCCTTCTCCGACTCCTTTTCGTAGGTAAACACCTTGACCACCTTCTGGCCATGGATCATCTCCTCAATAAAGCCGTTGGTCTTTCCCAGGGATTTCTGCTGGTCCATGAAATACTTGCCACTGCGCTTGGCGATCTTGGAGGTGATCCAGAGCATGCCTACAAGCGAACATATCACAACCACCGTCAGTGGCAAACTTGTGAAGAGCATCGCAAAGAATATTGCTATTACGGTAAGGGACGAAGAGAAAATGTTTGGTATGCTCTGGGTCACCATCTGGCGCAGCGTGTCTGTATCGTTGGTGTACAGGCTCATCAGGTCCCCATGGGAGTTGGTATCGAAGAACCTGACACTCAGGTATTGCATATGGGCGAACATATCGTCCCTGATGGTACGCAGCGCACTTTGTGCGATGGTAATCATAAGACGGTTGTATAGGAAGGTTGCAATGACACCAGCCAGATAGATTCCTGCCATGATGGCCAGGGCCTTGAGGAGAGGGACGAATGAAGGGTTAGGCTGGCTTGAGAGAGGGACTATGAAGTCGTCGATCAGAATGCGTAGGAACAGCGACCCCCCGACTCCTGCCAATGCACTTACCACGATGCCGAGCAAGACGAGGATGAAGCGCTTCTTGTACGGGATGAATATATACTCAAGGAGGCGGCGCATGGTGTTCTTGTCTATCTTCATTTTCTTGTTTGGTTGTTTGTCGATCTTCATTATGCCTCCTCCCTGCTCTGGGAGTCGTAGATCTCACGATACATCTCGCTTGTGGTAAGCAATTGGTCATGCGTACCTACTGCCTGGACCCTGCCTTCGTCAAGGACTACGATTTTGTCTGCATCCTTTACGGAGTTGATCCTCTGGCTGATGATGATCTTGGTGGTGTTCTTGAGCTCCTTTCTGAACGCCCGCCGGATGAGGGTGTCGGTCTTGGTGTCAACCGCACTGGTCGAGTCATCCAGAATAAGGACCTTCGGTTGTTTCAAGATGGAACGGGCAATGCTGAGCCTCTGTTTCTGTCCGCCTGAGAGGTTGGACCCATCTTGCTCTATATGGGTATCATACCCGTCGGTAAAACTTTGTATGAAGGGGTCTGCCTGTGCTATCTTGCACGCCCTGATGAGCTCATCATCAGTTGCCTCAAGGTTTCCCCATCTGAGGTTCTCCTTGATGGTTCCTGAGAAAAGCACACTGTTTTGCAAGACAACTGACACCGCATTCCTCAGAGCTTCAATCTGATAATCCTGGACATCACAGCCACCTACCTTAACCGAACCTGAAAATACATCGTAGAGGCGGGGTATCAACTGAATGAGGCTGGTCTTTCCACTGCCTGTAGGGCCGATGATGCCAACCAGATCTCCACTTTCGATGTGCAGCTCTATATCCCTTAGGCAGAGCTTATCCTCTGTTTTGGTGTAGCTGAAGTTTACCCCTTCAAAATCAATGCTTCCGTCAGCGACGGTGGTGATGGCATCTTTCTTGTTGAAGAGGTCGCTCTTTTCAGCGAGGACCTCTTCAATACGGAAAGCCGACGCCCTGCTGATGGTGATCATGACAAAGACCATCGACAGCATCATCAGGCTCATGAGGATCTGGGAAGTGTAGGTGATGAAGCTCATCAATTGGCCGGTGGTCATGCTTTCACTGACAATGAGCTTTGCCCCAAAGTAGGATATGGCGAGCAGGCTTATATACATGAGGCCCTGCATCAGGGGGCTGTTGAAGGCTACAATCTTCTCAGCCTTGGAGGAGTCATCGTATATGGAAGTCGACACCTTCTTGAACTTCTCTGTCTCGTGTTCCTCACGGACAAAAGCCTTCACTACCCGCACTCCCCTGACGTTTTCCTGCACAACGGAGTTGAGCTTGTCATAGGTCTTGAAGACCCTGACAAAAAGAGGGTAGGCATGTGTGATGATGATATACATCCCCAAGCCCAACAGAGGAATTGCCCCGAGATAGACCAGCGATAGCCTGGCATTGAGCCTGTTCGCCATAAAGAAGCTGAAGATCAACATGGCGGGGCTGCGCACAGCCACCCTGATCATCATCTGATACGCCCTCTGCACATTGGTCACATCAGTGGTCAGGCGGGTTATCAGGCTTGAGGAGGAGAACTTGTCGATGTTGGAAAAGGAGAAGTCCTGGATGGAGTAAAACATCTTCTGCCTGAGGTTCTTTGCAAAGCCTGTCGAGGCAATGGCAGCGAAATATCCTGAGAGAACTCCAAATATGAGTGCGACAAGGGCACATCCCAGGAGGATCATACCCCAATACCAGATACGGTCCATGTTGGACCCGTCAATGCCCTGGTCAATGAGGTTGGCCATGAGATAGGGGATGAACACATCCATGACCACTTCCAGCACCATAAAGAGTGAGGTCAGAAAGCTGGGTATCCTATAGCCTTTCGTTTGTTTTCGTAAATTCTGTAGCATGATGTGTCTCTTTACTCCAAATTCTTCTTGAGCTTCTCAGTTATGGCAAAAAACTGCTTGAGCTCCTCTTCAGTCAAATCGCTTTGAAGAGTCTGTTCGAACTCCTGGAAAAAAGCCAGGTGCTGCTTGCATAGGTCTTGTGAGGTTTCGGTCAAGGTGACCATGTTCTGTCGGGCATCAGTTGGGCTGGGCGAGCGCGAGATGAGGTGGTTGTTCTCCATCAGGCGAAGGATATTGGCAGCGGTGGAACCGCGTATGCCAAATTCCTTTTGGATCTCCCTCTGGGGTATGGACCTTCTTTTTGTCCTTCCGAAGAAGCTGAGGATTTGGGCCTGAACCGGGGTGATGGGATTCTGTACCTCTTTGCGTATGCCCTCTTCAAGCTTGCGGGAGAAGAGATTGGTGAGAATCTTCAATGTCAGGACAATATGCTGGTTGTGGTGAGGCACCTTTTCTCCTTGCTCCTAATTGTTAGCTTGCTAACGATATTAGTGAAGAATCCTTGTTTCGCCTAGAGTTTGACAGTGGAAAGATAGAATTAGATAGTAAAATCTTGTCATGAAGGAATTACAAACGTACGTGCTGACTCATTGTATCAAAATTAGGCTCTGAATTTTAACTTTGATTGAGAAACTTGCTAATCGATGCTATGGTAAGCTTTATCTAATCTGTATCTCAGGTGGTGAAAAGGAAGAACCTTGCATGGCAAATCGGCTATATTTCACTGTGACCGGTCCTTGTATCCCCTTGGCTCATTATATGGTCGATATCAGCAAGAAAATCGACCATATCATCACTGAGTATGTTGATGCAGGGGCGTACTTCATCATCAACCGTGCCAGGCAATATGGAAAGACCACTACCCTTGAGCTCCTCTACAAAAGGTTGTTGGGGACAAGCATAGTATTCAAGCTGAGCTTTGAAGGAAAGGATGAGTACTTTGCCTCTTTGGATACTCTTGCAGATGGTCTCAGGGATGATTTTCATACCATGCTGCTTGGGCAAAACGCAGAGCTTGCCCCTCTGTTTGCAGAAGAGATCAACGAGCGATTCCCTTTGAAGGATTTGGGCAGGAGGATCACCCAGCTTTGCCAACAAGCTGGTAGACCTGTGGTTTTAATCATCGATGAAGTTGACAAAGCTTGTGACAATCAGTTGTTCTTGACATTTTTGGGGTGGCTTCGTGATCAATACATCAGCAAGAATACGCAAGGGGATCCTCAATTTACCTTCCAGAGCGTCATTCTTGCCGGTGTGCACGACATTAAGAATCTAAGAATGAAAATACGCCCAGAAGAGAAGCACAGATACAACAGTCCTTGGAACATAGCTACCCGCTTTGATGTGGATATGAGCTTTTCGGCTCCAGAGATTGAATCGATGCTTGAAGAGTATGAGGCTCAGCATCAGTTGGGGATCGATATCGCAGAGGTTTCCAAGCGGTTGTCCTATTATACTGGCGGGTATCCGTTTCTTGTAAGTTTGCTTTGCAAGTGCATCGAGGATGACGGGTTGTCCTGGAGCTGTGAGGGTGTGGATGAGGCTGAGAAACGTATCTTGAAAACTACCAACACCCTGTTTGATGATGTGATCAAGAATTTGGTAAACAATCCTACGTTCGGTACCATGGTCAAAGGCATCCTTCTTGATGGTGCACATGTCCCATTCGAGATTCGAGATCCTGATATCGACCTCGGCCTGATGTTCGGAATCATCAAGGATAATGATGGCAAGGCATGTGTATCAAATATCATGTTCGAGACGGTGATACTGAATTACTATATCTCCACTTCAAAGGCCAAAAGCCAGATCAATCACTATGTTTTGGAGAACGGTTCCCGTTTCCTTGAGCATGGAAAGCTGGACATGGCATTGGTGCTGCAGCGTTTTTCTTCCTTTTTGAAGTCCGAGTACAGGGAACAGGATGGCTCTTTCATTGAAAGGGAAGGACGACTTTTATTCCTCAGCTTCCTGAAACCCATCATCAATGGGATTGGCCATTATGTGGTGGAACCAGAAACCAGGGGTAGCCGTCGCATGGACATCGTAATCTTCTACGGTTCCCAGAAGTATATCGTCGAACTGAAGATATGGCATGGAGAGCGCTCTGCAAGCGATGCCTATGACCAACTGGTTGGATATCTGGAGAGCCAGGAGCAAAAGACCGGCTTTCTCTTGAGTTTCTGCGACAACAGAAAAGGGCCGTGTGAAGGCAGAACCTTTGAGCACAAGGGATATTCCATCACCGAGGTGATCGTAGCCTATCGTGACACGATATGATGAGAACGAACTGGTAAGATGTTCTTGTGTTTTCTAGATCCTTTTGAGTATGCAGAACAGGCTGGGCCCCCTTGGTAAGGGAGCCCAGCCTGTGAGGTATACGGATTATTTGATTCCTACATCACCTTAGAATCTGTGCATGCATCACGGTATGGTGCTTGCCCATGCTTTCAGAAGAGGTCTGCATACGCCTTGAGCACTTCGTCGCCTTCACAGCCATTGAGCACCTTGGTTGCAAGTACCTTGCCAAGCTGCACACCCTCTTGGTCGAAGCTGTTGAGGTTCCAGGCAAAGCCTTGGAACATCACCTTGTTCTCAAAGTGGGCAAGCAGGGCCCCAAGGGTCCTGGGCTCGAGCTTTTCTGCAAACAACAGTGAAGAGTATCGGTTGCCCTCAAACTGTTTGTTGGGATTCTCATCATCCTTGCCTTTGGCAAATGCCACTATCTGGGCAACAAGGTTTGCATTGAGCTTGGTCTGGCTTGTGGAGTCCTCCACGACAATGTCCTTGCCATACTGGGAAGACGAAAAGCCGATGAACTGCAAGGGAATGGTATCGGTTCCCTGGTGTAGGAGCTGGTAGAAGGAGTGCTGCCCGTTTGTCCCGGGTTCCCCGAATATGATGGGGCCGGTGCTGTAGGCGAGGGGCTCTCCGCCCCTGTTCACATGCTTGCCGTTGCTCTCCATGTCCAGCTGTTGCAGATGGGCAGGGAAGCGGGTCAATGCTTGTGCATAGGGAAGTATCGCCGTGGTGGGAAGGTCGAGGGCATTTCTCAGGTAGATGCCGATGAGGGCGTCAGCCAGGGCGGCATTCTTTGTGATGTCCGTCTCCAAGGCTAGGGTGTCCGCCTCATGCGCTCCCTCTAGTAGCTGCTCGAAGACAGGGTAGCCAAAGGCAAGGGAGAGGACCACTGCCCCCACCGCACTGGTGGAGCTGTACCTTCCCCCTACATAGTCATCGATGTAGAAGGCGTCAAGCAGTGATGAGGAGGCGGCCAGGGGGCTGGTCTTGCTGGTGACAGCAACCATATGCTTTTCAGGCTCAATGCCCTTGATGCCACTGTCTGCAATCGCCTTGAGCACCAGATCCCTATTGGTGAGGGTCTCCAGCGTGGTTCCGCTTTTGGAGACCAGGATGAACAAGGTGGTCTCGAAATCCAGCTCTGCGAGCACCTCGGCAGCATCATCGGGGTCGACGTTGCTGATGAAACGGGCGTCAAGCAGAGGGATATTTTCTCCTATGCACCACCCCTTGAGGGCGAGGTAGAGGGCCCTTGGGCCGAGGTCGCTACCGCCGATGCCTATCTGTACTACTGTTTTGAAGGGTTTTCCTGTCGATCCCACAATCTTGGCCGAACGCACCTTCTGTGCAAAGGCCTCGGTCCTTTTGAGCTCCCCGGTGTAGAAGGAGCCCTTGTCCTCCCCGTCAGCAACAACAGAGCCGAGCACCTGCCCGCGGGTAAGGTGGTGTAGCACCAGTCTGTTCTCCCCGGTATTCATCGTCTCCCCACTCAGGACTGCCCGGTATTTCTTGATGAGCTGCTGCTCGTCGGCGAGGTCCTGCAGCACTGCAAGGCTCTGCTTGTCAACAGGCATGGAAGCATAGTTGTAGGTGAGGCCGCCTGCTGCGGCGATCTGGTATGCCTTGATGCGCTCCTTGTCCAGCACTGTTGCCAGGTCCTTTGGCTGGAGGGTCATCAGGCGCGCATATGCATCTGTCTTGTCAATATTCTTGAATTTCATAGGTTGGCTCCTTATGTAAAAAAATACCCCTCCATTGTAGTGGGAGGGGCTTGGTAGTGCAAGGCTAACTTACTCTTCGATCTCTGGGATGCGGGTCTTGAAACTATCCTGCAGGTCTTCCTTGTTCATCCCTTCGCGCAGGATTACAAAGATGGTGTCGTCCCCGGCAAGGGTTCCCAGTATCTCAGGGAGGGCGAGCACATCGAGGGCTATGCCCACGCTGTTTGCATGACCCGGGCGGGTCTTTATCACACCGAAGTTGCCTGAGAACTCAATGGAGAGGATTCCCCTTCTCACATCCTGGATGTAACTCTTCTCGGATTCGCTGATCAGGTCATTGTCGGGCAGGGCATAGTAGTACCCTGACCATCCATCGGAAATTTTGCCTACCTTCAGCATCTTCAGGTCTCTGGAAAGGGTAGCCTGGGTCACGCTGTACCCTTCGGTCCTCAGCATCTCAAGCAGGGTATCTTGGTTGTCTATCCTGTTGCTCTTTATCAGTTCCTTCACAACAGTAAGACGGTTATGTCGTTGCCTCATTCTATGGCTTCTCCTGTCTTTCGCATCGAATTGGATATTTATGCGTAATATACGAATAAAGATACAGCACTATGGCAAGCAATGCAAGATTGGACACGCTTCTTTTTTTGATACAACGCTTGACCGCAGAGAGAGAGTATAGCATTCTATGCGTATTGAAAAGGAGTGACGTATGGTAATTTCTCTTGTAATTATTGGTCTTATTGTGGTATTGGGCCTCTATTTTGTAAGTGTGTACAATAGTCTGGTCAGATTGAGAAATCAGGGTGAAGAGGCCGAGTCAGCCATCGATGCACATTTGAAACAACGCTATGACCTTGTCCCCAACCTTGTGGAGACGGTAAAAGGGTATGCAAAGCACGAGAGCGAGACCCTCACTGCCGTCATTGAAGCCAGGAACAAGGCGATGAGCGCTACAGGCACTGTAGAGAAGGATGAGGCCAACAAGGGTTTCTCCTCAACACTGAAGTCCCTGTTTGCCCTGAGCGAGGCCTATCCTGACCTGAAAGCCAACCAAGGCTTCCTTGACCTGCAGAAACAGTTGCAGAAGATCGAAGAGCAGCTGCTCTCCGCACGCAAGTACTACAATGCCATCGTCAAGCAGTTCAATACGACTGTCGAGGTGTTCCCCTCCTCACTGGTCGCTTCAATAGCCCATTTTGCAAAGAAGCCATACCTTACCATTGAAGATGAGGCACGCGCCAACGTCAAGGTGAAATTCTGATGCATAGAAAAAGAGTCCTGATCCTGTTGCTGGTTTTGGTGACATCGCTCGCCCTGTTTGCTGCAGATTATACCTTTGAGTCCTATCATCTGGACATCACTGTCTCTGCGAGCAACGTCTACACCATAGAAGAGGACATTGTCGCCAACTTCTCGACTCCCCGGCACGGTATCTTTCGAGAGATACCGGTGCGCTTTGGCAAGACGCGCATAAAGTTGGAGAATCTAGCGAGCAGCGACCCCATCATTGAGGACTCTATCTCTAGTGATTACATCACTTTTCGCCTTGGCTCTGCCGATACGACGGTCATTGGAAGGAAGCCATATTCACTCTCCTATACATACGATATAGGGGCGGATGACTATGACGACTATGACGAGCTCTACTTCAACCTGGTGGGACCGGGTTGGCAGTCCACCATAGAGGATTTCACCTTCACCATCAGGTTTCCCAAGCCGATAGACCCCTCCATGATCTCTCTTACCGGAGGGGTGTACGGCTCGACTGCCCAAAGGGGCACCTATACCCTTTCTGCCGACAGGAAGACCCTCAGCGGCAAGGCCCAGGACCTTGCCCCCGGGGAGGCCCTGACAATGCGGGTCCAGATGGAAGAGGGGTACTTTGTCGGTGCCACGGTCTATCGGGACTACACCATACCTGCATCTCTCTTGGCTCTGTTGCTTGGCATCGCAGCAAGCATCTTTGCGACCATGCTTTTCAAGAGGTATGGGCGCGAAGAGCTCTTCGTCCCTGTCGTCCGTTTTGAACCGCCAGAGGGGTTTTCTCCCTTGGAGGTTGGCTTTATCGCAGACGGGCGGGTCGACAACAAGGATTTGACCTCCCTGATCTTCTACTGGGCTGACCAGGGCTGTCTTACCATTGAGGAGCAGAGCAAGAAGGAGATCACCTTCAACCGGCTCAAGGATCCCAAGACCGACAAGAAGCATGAGCGCAATCTCTTCACTGCCTTCTTTGCTGCAGGGGACGGGACGACCGTCACCCTCAAGGATCTGGAAAAGCAGAAGTTTGGCCAGGCTATGGAGAAGGCAAGAGCCGAGACGCTGGAGTATTTCAAGAAGGAGAGGCGCCTCAACGACGCCGCTGCCGAGCGCAAGCGCGTCACCATCTTCCTGATGGCGGCTGCTGTCGTAGTGGCCAATGCACTGGCGGCCAGCATCAATTATCTGGCTGGAGGCACCGTGGCCCTTTTGGTCCTGGGGCTCTTCTGCTCGGTGATCAGCTCTGTCATTGCCTATAAGCTCACCTCCGACTGGGAGATGCGCGGAAAATTCACGAAGTTCATCAAGATGGCCGCTTTGGTATTGCTGGGTATCTTCAGCTATGTAGCTGCCATCATCATCCTGTACGGGGTGCTGGATAACGGTGAGGCATACTCCCTGTTGATGGGACTTCCGGTTGTCTTCTTTCCTGCATACCTCTCCTTCCTGGGAGTGGTCACCGCCAAGCGCAGCCCCTATGCCCATACGATGTTGGAACAGACCATAGGGTACAGGGACTTCATCAGCAAGGTTGAGGTGGACAAGCTCAAGGTGATGATCGATGACGATCCCGAGCTCTTCTACCATGTGCTTGGGTATGCAACGGTACTCGGCCTTGAGGACAAGTGGGCCAAGAAGTTCTCTACCATCGCCTTGAACCCGCCCTCTTGGTATTACGGGCAGAACCTTGCCTTCAATGCCCTGTACTATAGCTCCCTGTCGCATAGGATCCACACCAACGTCATGGATAGTGCCATCTACTCCCAGGCCAAGAGCGGCTCCTCAGGTGGGGTTCGCTCCTCCTTTGGCGGGGGCGGCTTCAGTGGTGGTGGCTTCGGAGGCGGAGGAGGGGGCGCATGGTAAGCCCTGAGGTCGAACGCAAGCACCTTCCTAAGGGGTGGTACAGGCATTTCAAGGGGGGCCTCTATGAGGTGATCGACACGGTCATTGACAGCGAGACGCTCCAGACCATGGTGCTCTACCGCCCTGAACACTCCCTTGATCTCTGGGTCCGTCCGTATGAGATGTTCGTTGAAACTGTTGTGAAGGATGGGATCCCTGTCAGTCGCTTCTCTGCCCTGGAGCATATGAAAGGGTAGAGGGGCACAGGCCTTGGATTGAGAGAAAAGAGTGAAAGAAGAGAGTATGGGAGAGCGTATGAAAAACGGAGCCGATCGGCTCCGTTCCCATTACTGAATCATGTTGAAGCGAAACTGCCCTGATTAGTTGCGGTAGTTATTGCGTTCCGGACGAGGTTTTGCAATAGCCTCGTTCACTCGGAGATTGCGTCCACCTAAGTCACTGCCATCAAGCTGTGAGATGGCTGCATCTGCTGCTGAATCCTCTTCCATCTCAACGAAAGCAAACCCCTTGGGGCGGCGTGTCTCGCGGTCAATGATGATATTAGCACTAAGTACTGTTCCGTACTGTGCAAACAGGTCCCGAAGATCTTCTTCGGAGGTGTTGTAACTCATGTTACCAACATAGATTTTCTTTGCCATTAAAGCGTCCTTCACAGGC
>CAZGOK010000038.1:0-13035 GCA_964527665.1 uncultured Sphaerochaeta sp. | reverse complement strand
GAATGCGACCTTTGCGGTTATGTGTATGATCCCACAGTAGGTGATCCCGACAATGGTGTGAAGCCCGGTACAGCCTTTGAAGATATTCCAGAAGATTGGGTTTGCCCTCTCTGTGGAGCACCTAAGTCGGATTTTTCACCTCGTAGCTAATCGCTCTAGAGTTTTGAAGACGGGGTTTGCGTAGGCAACCCCGTTTTCTATCTCTTCACCCCTTCGGTTTTTTTCTCGTATATCAAGTATTCTTCAATGATTATCTTTGCCTATTGCTACCTATTCGTGATATGCTCTTTCCATAGTGAAGCACCAATATCAGATACAACCAGCCATCCTTATCGCAGGCGCAGAGAGTCAGAATCGTACAGAGCTATACCTGCAGCTTTCAGAGGAATATACCATCCTCGAGGCGGAAAATACCCCTCAGATGCTCCGCTTCCTGGAAACAGAAGATATCAGCGCCATCCTATATGATGATACATTTCCTGGTTTCTCTTCTGGAGAGTTGCTTCAGCTGAAAAAGATTCCCACCTTTCTCTTTTCCGACCAGCAGGATACACCTCACTTCACCGGGGACGGACCTACCTTCCTCTTTACCAAGCCCTATGACATGAAGCTCCTGAAGGAGCAGCTTCGCAGTATAGCCCATACCAGGCAATTGCGCTCCGGTCCTGCAGGGGCGACCCCTCTGAAAAAGGGTACTGCCCAGGAGCTCTCCTTGTGGAGCATCAACGCCTGTGAGCTACAAAAAGGCTTTGCCCTCTACACCTATAGGGAGAACAAGAGCACCCCCATCTATGTCGATGAAAGCTTTCTCGCCTTAGGTGGGGTTGGTGACCTCCAGGCCTTCAGGGAGAAGTATCCTGATGTCAACGCGTTCATCAGAGAACAGCATAGCGTCTCCTTCAATGAAAAGATACAAAAGGCGATGGAGGACCACTCCTCCTTCTCCTTCTCCATAGAGATGAAGTCCAATGCAAACCATGGTTCCGAACTCTTCTTCTACGCCTCCTGGATTCCGTATCCAGGCCTTTCTGACCCGGTGTTCAGTGTCATGGTGCTCGACTCCACCCAACTGGTGGAGAACCAGCGAGAGCTTTTCGCCCTCATCGAGCGGGACAGCCTGACCGGGATCTACAACCAGGAGACCTTCTATCGCAAGACAGAGGCCCTCTTGAAGGGCAACCCCGACACCCCCTACCTCTTCATACGCTGGAACATCGAACGGTTCAAGACGGTCAATGACCTCTTTGGAAACTCTGCAGGAAATGCAATCCTCAAAAGCCTTGGGGAATCCTTTTCCATTCTCATCGGCAAGCGGGGCACCTACGGCAGGCTCTACTCAGACCAGTTCGCCCTGTGCATCCCCAAAGAGGGCTTCGATGCCACCCTCTTTGCAAAGAGCGTGGAAGAGCAGCTCAATACGAACAACCTGAAGGCCTATGTCCGCTCGGTCTTCGGCATCTACGAGATAATCGACCCATCGATGGGCATATCGCTGATGAGTGACCGCGCGAACATGGCTCTCAATACGGCAAAGGGGAACTACCAAAGGCCGTTCGCCTACTATACGGACCCGTTGAGGAAGAAGCTGCTCAAGGAGCAGGCGATAGTCAACGAAATGCGCAAGGCCCTCGACCTTGGCCAGTTCCAGATCTTCCTCCAGCCGTTTTTCAGCATCACCGAGAACCGCTTCACCGGAGCTGAGGCCCTGGTACGATGGATCCACCCTGAGCGCGGCATCATAGGACCGGATGCCTTTGTTCCCCTCTTTGAGGAGAATGGCTTCATCATCCCCCTTGATGACCATATCATTGAGCAGGTCTGCATCCTGCAGCGCAGGATCCTCGATGAGGGCAGGCCGACCGTACCCATCGCTGTGAACCTCTCCCGCTCTGATTTCTACAACCAGGACCTGGCGAAGAACATCATAGAGAAGACCGACCGCTACAACATCCCCCATGCTCTTCTGATGTTTGAGATCACCGAAAGCGTCTACTCGGAAAACCCCAAAGAGTTGTTGAAGGTGATGCGCACCTTGCAGGATGAGGGCTTCCTCATCCTTATGGATGATTTTGGTTCGGGCTACTCCTCCTTGAACATCCTCATGGATGTGCCGATCGACATCCTCAAGCTCGACAGCATGTTCTCTAGGGAGATCGGTGCTTCGTCAAGGGCTGAAAAGATCATCCGCAGCATCGTAAACATGGCTTCCCTGCTGGAGCTTCCCCTTGTCATCGAGGGTATCGAGACACGTGAGCAGGTAGACTTCTACAGGCTGCTGGGGTGCAACACCCTCCAGGGGTTCTATTTCAGCAGGCCCCTGCCGGTGGAGCAGTTCCTTACCTTGGACTTGGTCCATCACCGTCCGGCCTTCATCACCGACCAGCTCTTCCAGCATATGGGCTCCTTCTCCCTCTCTGAGATACAAAGCAGGGTGCTCAAGACCTTATTCGATGAGATATACCTCTTCAACTACACAGAGAACCGATACCAACAACTCTACAATAACCCCAGCCTCTCCTCTCCTTCCTTCCCTAGCCAAGGAAGCCTCTCCTCGTTCCTTGACCTCATTGAGGATAAGCGCATCCTTGCTCAGGACAAGGAGAGCTTCCACCTCTTTACCCAAGGAGATCAGGTAACAGAGCCTCCTGTAGACCAAGAGGTTCTCAAAAAGAGGTTTGAATGGATCGACAGCAAAGGCGAACACAAGACAGGAAACTGGGTCCTGATCAAGCTGGACAACCCGTCAAACAAGGTTATGATCCTCTGTTGCGTCAAAGCAGTCGATGAAGGGTGTGACTCACAGGATGGACGCTGTGCATACAAAAGCCGGTATTCCCTCCTGGAGCAGCTTGCAAACATCAAGATAATGGAGTGGGATTTTGAGCAGGACATCCTTTACAGGAGTCCCTCCCTCGAGTTGCTCCAACTAAGCAAGATAGGGCCAAAGGCCCTCATAGAGCGCGACTACTGCACCCCGTTCATCCATGAAGAGGACCTCTCCTCATTTGAAGAGTGTGTTGAAAAGATGCTCGCTACACACAAACAGAGCGGGACTACCGTCCGTCTGAAACTGCTCAACGGGTCACTGCGCTGGTTCAATATCCAGATACATCTGACCCTCACCGAAAGAGGCGAGACCAAAAGGATAATCGCCTCACTTTCAGATGTCGATTCCAAGATGCGCATGAGCGAGCAGCTGCGAGCCTCCAGAAGGAAAATTGATTTTCTTACAACCGGCGCACAATGGGGCATTGTAATGGGGTACCTGTCAGCAGAAGGCGAGATAGTGACGACATTCCATAACCCCATCTTCTACGAGATACTCGGCTATTCCCGCCCTGAGTACGAAGCCTCTGGGGTAGACTACCTTTCCATGCTAGAGCAAGGGGGAGCAGAGAGGCTCATCACTGCCATGGGGGAACAACAGGACTTCTCCCTTTCCCTACTGATACATCGAAAGAATGGAACCACCATACCTATAGAGCTGTCAGTGCTCTTTTCTCACTTCGATCAGAAAAGAGAGGAGTTCATCTGCTATATCTTTACCCAGGATACAGGTGCCCAGAATGCCCTTCCTATCCCAGAAACACCCCCTACAAAGGTTGCGAAAGGTGAAAAGAGCCGTAAAAAAGGAGTGATGCTCCACCGCCAGCTGAAAGGCTCAGAGCACATCACCTTCAACCTGTAGAGTAAACGAGAGAGTATCCTACGAATAAATAAATGTACGAGTGTAATGTATAACCCAAAGGAGATGAGAACAATGCCCATACTCAAAGAGATAGAGACAAGAAGGGCCAAGAGGGCCCTTGCCACCACAGCAATAGAGGATGAAGTCCTGCTTCGTCTGGCAGAGGCGGCACACATGGCCCCCTCAAGCCTGAACAGCCAGCCATGGCGCATGATCACCGTCAGGGACCCTGAGGTCCTCTCCAAGCTCAAGGAGACGCTCGCCCCTGGTAACTACTGGGCAAAGAAGGCTCCTGCCATCACCGCGTTTGTAACCAACCCCTCCTGGGGCCTGAAAGCAGGGGATATTACCTATACTCCGTTTGAGTTGGGGATGGCGGCTATGGCCTACCAGATCCAGGCAGTTGCCGAAGGCCTGTATGTCCACCCCATAGCGGGCTACAACAACAAGGGGGCAAAAGAAGCCCTTGGCATCAGGGATGAGGACACCCTGCAGACCCTGGTCATCCTGGGCTACCCCGGAGAGAGTGAGGGTTTGAGCGAGAAGCATCTGGAGAGCGAGCAGAGCGAGAGGAGTCGAAAAGCCCTTGATGAGGTGGCTTGCTTTGACCTGTGGGATGAACGCCTGGTTCCCAAGCCAAAGAAGTAGGTGCGGCAAAGAGATTGGCCAACAGGTCAATCCTACTGGAAAAGATCAAAGCTGATCCTTCGATGACAACACAGAATCTAATACAGGATTCTGTGTTGTCTTTTTCTCTTTGTCTTGGGATTTCTTATGGCAGTGCTATTTCTTCGCATTACCCACCAGGGCGAGTGCCTCTCCACTGAGGCGATAGGTGGACCACCCATCCATGCTCACCGCTCCCAGGCTCCTGTAGAAGTCGATGCTCATCCTGTTCCAGTCAAGGCAGACCCACTCCACCCTGGTGAGGCCCTCTTGTACGGCAAGGGAGCTGATATGCTCTATCAGGGCTTTGCCATACCCCTTGCCACGATAGGGCCTTTGGATGAAGAGGTCCTCTATGTAGAGGCCGCAGCACCCCTCCCAGGTTGAGTAGTTGTAGAAGTAGAGGGCGAAGCCTACAGGCTTTTCGTCTTCACAGCAGAAGAGAACCGTTGCCTTCTGCTGGACAAACAGCCACCTGTCCATGCTTTCGATGGTGGCGACCACCTCAGTTTCGAGGTTCTCATATTGGGCCAGTTCCTTGATGAATGCGAGGATCTGGGGAAGCTCCTCTCTTGATGCTTGTCGTATGGTCATCACTGTAGGTGCACTATCTCTTTATCAATGACTTCGTGAAGCCGCTCCTCTTCGGTGATGATGACCTTACTCTCCTTGAGGAAGGTACTGCCCATCATGGCGGCAAACAGCAGAGCGGCAAGGCCGGAAAGCAACTGGCCGGCGTACTCGCCCTTGCTTACCAGCGTGATTATCAATAGCAGGGCAGCACTTGCCTGGGAGAAGAGCAACAGCATAGCCTGGATGATCTCCTCGGAGATCCCAAGGCCGAGCTCGGCGGCGTATTGGCTACCGATGGGAATGGAGCTGAGCAGGCAAAACCCTACGATGAAAGCCCCTACCAAGGCTACAATGTTGCTGCCAAGGAAGATGGCTCCTAGCTCGCTGCTGAATACCAGCAACAGGACCCCGGGGATCGAGCAGAGATTGCAAAAAACAAAGAAGGCCTTGCGCTTTCGCCAACGGTCAGAGAGGGATGGCAGCAGAACCGCTCCTATCATACCTCCGCCCAGCAGTACGAGGCCAAGCCTGCCATCGGAATCAGGGAAGCCCAGCAGGGCGCTGATGGCATCGATTTTTACCAGGAGGGTCGCCAGCACCCCCCACCCTATGGCGAATATGAGCATAAGACCCCGCAAGGAGGGGATTTTGTTCATCGCCCTGAAGGAGGCGAGAAACTTTACATCCTCACCCTTCTCCAAGACTGAGGAGGGGGTGGGTGGGTTCTCCCTGATTAGGAATGCAGCAACAATGGCCAGGACCGAACAGATGAGGGCATAGACGCTCATCATCCTTTCAAACCCGCCGCCGTAGTTGGGGGCACCAGCTTGGGTGACCACCATCAGGGGGGAGAGGACCATCACTATTCCCAACGAAAGATACTGGGCTGCTGAGGCCATGCCGACAGCCATGCCCCTTTCGCGTATGGGGAACCAGCGCGACACTATCTCGGTGATACTATTGAGCACCACCGCCTGTGCCAGGGCCAGGATGATCTGACAAAAGAGGACTATGGGGAAATTCGAGAGGTAGATCCACTTGCCCAGGGCTCCGAAGAGTATCATCCCTGCAGCTATGCGGATGCTCAGATTAACCCCCAGGCGATGGATCAGGTAGGAGGCGGGTATGCTCCCTATGACGAATATGATCAGGTAGGCAAGGGCGAGCAACTCCACAGGATTGGAAAACCTGGTAGAGATCTGCCCCTCATAGTAGAGGTTCGCAACCCTTCCTATTGGAGCCATGTTCAGCCACTGCAACTCCACTGCGAGTATCAGGGCCATGAGGGCGAACAGGATGAGCCATCGGAATCGGTATGCCTTTACACTTTTCATACCTTTGATGATAGAACAAAAAACACCCTTTGTATATTGCCTCTTTGCATTACAGGGGGTCTGTTGCTATACTCAGAGCATGAATGAAACATTACAACTACTCCAAAAAAGACGTTCTGTACGCGCATTTAGCGATATTGCGCTGACAGAAGAGCAGGTCTCCGCCATCAAGGAGGCAACCCTCAGGGCCCCTACGGCTGGGAACATGGCCCTCTACTCGGTGATCGAGGTGCATGACCAACAAAAGAAGGAACAGCTTGCCAAGCTCTGTGACAACCAGCCCATGATAGCCAAGGCTCCCTTAGTCTGGGTATTCCTTGCAGATATGCAGAAGTGGGTGACCTACTTTACCGAGGGAGGGTCTAAGGAAAAGGGCGAGAAGGAGGGCCTTGCCCTCTGGAGGGATCCCGGCCTGGGAGACCTGCACCTGTGCATGCAGGATGCCATCATCGCAGCACAAAATGCAGTGGTCGCCGCCGAATCCCTTGGGGTAGGCTCATGCTATATCGGAGATGTCATTGAAAACTTCGAAGAGTTGCGCGACCTCTTGGAACTCGATCACTACACCGTGCCTGCCTGCATGCTGATCTTCGGCAACCCAAAGAGCGAGCCAAAGGGAAAACAGACCCCACGATGCCCCCAGGAGTCTGTCTTCATGCAGGACCGGTATGAAAGGCCCACTTTAGAGCAGTTACGACATGCTTTTGCTGAACATGAGACAAGAAGAAGAGAATCGAAGATCTTACCCTTTGACAATACCGGCAGCATTGCAGACCACTACTACTTCAAAAAGCATACCAGCTCATTCATGGAGGAGATGAACCGCTCCACACAAGTCATGTTTGACCACTGGTGTAAAAAATAAGAAGCTTGCACCCTCCCCCATTTCGTACTACCATATCATCCATGGCCTATACAATATTGCTTGTGGATGATGAAAGTGCGGTGAGGGAGGGAATACGTAACCGTACCCCTTGGGAGCGCTATAACTTCAAGGTGGTGGGAGAAGCCGGAAACGGCATCGAAGCCCTTGAGATGATCGAGGAGCTCCACCCTGATGTGGTCATCACCGATATAAAGATGCCCTATCTCGACGGTATGGAGCTCATTAAGGAGATCCGCCGGTCACACCCGCCTGTGACCATCATCATCATCAGCGGCTATGATGAGTTCACCTATGCCCAGCAGGCCATCCGTTACGATGTCAGCGAATATGTGCTCAAGCCGGTCACCGTCGAGGATATCTGCAACCTGCTTGAGCGGACGGCTAAGCATCTCGATGAGGACATCATCAGGATGCAGGACCAAAACCGCCTCAAAAGTATCTACAACCAGGCCCTTCCCCTCATCAGGGAGAAGTTCCTGGTCTCCTTGCTTACCCCTGTGCATCAGAACACCAATGCAAGCCTCATCGCCAAGGCAAAGGATTATGGCTTCAACCTTGAAGGCGATGAGTTCATCGTGGCAACCTTTGAGACCGACCACGATGAGCAGGACGACCCGTTGGAGGCAATGGCGCTCCTGGAGGTCACCCAGGAGGTGTTTCAAAAGGAAGACCAGGAGATAGTCTTCCAGTTTGAAAACCAGATAGTGATCATCTTCACCGCCAACAGCCATGGCCAGGGGCAGTACGACTCGCTCTTCCGCAAACAGACCTTCAGGAAGGTCGAGCAGCTCTATGCCTACCTGACAAAGTACTTCCCCTTCCCCATAGTCATCGGGGTCGGGAACCTGGTGCATTTTCCCTCAGCCATAGCCCAATCCTACAGACAAGCTTTGGAAGCGCTGAACTACAGCTCCTTCTACCCGGAACAGCCGATCCTGGTCATCAGCGACCTTGAGAAGCCCGATACCCAGGAGGATAAGAGCATCCTACAGGAACTGCTCAGTGACGTCATCATATCGGTGAAGCTCGGAACCGAGGAGCAGGTGACCGAGAGTGTGAACAACCTCTTCGGGGAGAGGGCCGCTTCCCTCTCCTTTGAAGGGTTGCAGGCTTTCCTGCTTGAGCTGAGCTCTTCGCTCAACACCCTTGCTGAGAGCTATGACTGCACCCTCTTCCAACTTAGCAGCGATGGTGATTCACGCGCCTTCTTCTCTGAACTGGGGAGCTTGAACACTTTGGGAAAGGCTAGGCGCTGGCTTACCAAGCTTGCCCTCTCCATCCGCACCGCCATAAGCGGACAGAGGCAGAACTCCCACATACAGTTTGTACAGGAGGCGAAATCCCTGATCGCCAAGCACTTCACAGAATCTGGGTTTGGCCTTGACCAGGTGTGTGAGCTGATCGGGGTAAGCCCTTCATACTTCAGCTCGACCTTCAAGCGGGAGATGGGCACCTCCTTTGTGCAGTACCTGACAGCCATACGCATGAACCGGGCAAAGGAGCTCCTGATAAAATCAGAGGGGAAGACCTACGAGATAGCCCAAGCTGTGGGCTTTACCGAGCCCAACTACTTTAGTTTCTGTTTCAAGCGGCATGAAGGGATCTCCCCTTCGCAGTACCGTCAGGCAAACAGGTAGGCCATGAGAAGAAAAACACAGGACTGGAGCATCAAGACGATCGTGACCATAGCCATTGCCGTGGTCTCGATCTCCTTCACCCTCATTGTCTCGGCGATCCTCTTTTCTGAGTTCTCCTCCACCGTCAGGGATAACGCCACCGTATCAACGCGGGAGATAGTGCGGCAGATAAATGCCAACCTAAGCTACTATATCAATGACATCGTCTCCATTTCAGGGTATGCAAGGGACCTTGCAAAACAGGTCGCCACCTTGGGCAAGGATGAGGTCGAGGACAAGCTTGCGACCATCTTGTCCAGCAGGCAAGATATTGTCGCCCTGGTCCTTTTCGACCTTGAGGGGAATGCCGTGCTCTCCACCAGCGAGGCCCCTTTCAGGGCGCCTGAGGAGATCACAGCCCAAACGTGGTTCTCCCGAACCCTCGGTGGCGAGGGGAACTTCTACTTTACCGGACCCCATGTGCAGCAGCTCTCCACCAGCGCCTACCCCTGGGTCATCACGTACAGCCAGCAGATCAGCTACTCGGTGGGTCCTGATGAGAGGGAGCAGGGTCTGCTGCTCATAGACATGAACTTCTCAGCTGTAAGCAGCCTTGCGAAAAATGCCAAGCTTGGCTCCACCGGCTATGTCTACTTTATCGACAACAACAACAAGATCGTCTATCATCCGCTGCAGCAGCTGATCAACTCCAATATCTTCAACGAGGATATAGCCTCTGTAGGGGAGCACATCTTCGGTACCTTCACCAACACTTTTGAAGGGCGTGAGAGGCTGGTCATCATCGATACGGTCAACAATGCACGGTGGAGGATCGTAGGGGTGGCCTTCATGGACGAACTGATGAGCGGGCTCAACCAGTTCGCCTCTGTCATGGCGCTGATCCTCATCCTCTGTATTGTCATTACCATCATACTGGCCAGATACGTATCAGGGTGGATAAGCAGGCCCATCAAGGAGCTTGAGCGCCTGATGGTGGCTGTCGAGCGAGGGGACTTCTCAGAGCCTCCGACAGTGAAGGGCAACCAGGAGGTGGAGGCCCTCTCCCAGTCATTTGCCCTGATGATCTTGCGCATCCGCGAGCTCATGGATGATATCGTCAAGAGCCAGGAACTGAAGCGTAAGTTTGAACTTGATGCGCTGCAGGCTAAGATCAACCCGCACTTCCTCTACAACACGCTCGACTCTGTTGTCTGGATGGCCGAACAGAATGATACCGAAGGGGTCATCCGCATGATTTCAGCCTTGGCAAAGCTGTTCAGGGTCTCGCTGAGCAAGGGCCATGACATCATAACCTTGGGTGAGGAGCTTGAGCATGTGCGCAACTACCTCATCATCCAGCAGATCCGCTACCAAAAGAAGTTTGAGTTCTCCATCGAGATGGAGGATGGGCTAAAGGAGTGCCCTACCATCAAGCTCATCGTACAGCCCATAGTGGAGAATTGCATTTACCATGGCATCAAGTATCTTCAGGAGATGGGGTACATTACCATCAGGGTCTACCGAAGGAAGCCCGGGGCCATTGTGCTGGAGATCCGGGACAATGGTGTTGGCATGGATGAGGAGAAGCTTACCAAAATACTCTCCTTCAGTGGAACACACTCCCCTAAGGGCAGCGGCATAGGGGTACGCAATGTGCACCAGAGGGTCCAACTCTACTATGGCTCGGACTTTGGTCTGGAGATCTCCAGCGAGCTTGATGAGGGGACGCTGGTGCGTATTGTAATTCCGGAAGGTGAGAGCATTCATCCGATCAAGGTGGTACTAAAATGACCCGACGGCATATTTCCCTAGTACTTGTCACGGTGCTGATGCTAAGCATCCTGGGGGGATGCTCAAAGCGTGATGTTAAGCAGGACCCTTACCGTATAGCGGTCATCACCATGATGCAAGGCGGGGAGTTCTGGGGTGCCCTGAAGAACGGGGCCCGCAATGCCCGTAGCGAGACTGGCTCCGTTCTGGAGTTTATGGCTCCGATCAATGAGTCTGATTATGATGGGCAGATAGCATTAGTAGAAGAGGCGATCGCCCAACATTTTGATGCTATAATCCTCTCCCCAAGCCACACTACCCGCCTTGAGGATGTGGTCCAAAAGGCAAGGGCCAAGGGCATCAAGGTGGTGCTTGCCGATACCCGCCTTGAAAAAGGAACAGCGGACCTCTTCATTACAGCTGACTACCTGCAGGTGGGGGTGGAGATGGCAAAACATGCCTTCTCCCTCTTTGAAGAGGGGCAGTCCATCAGGGCTCTGGTGATAGGGTCGCTGCCCAATTCAACCTCCATGACCAGCGTGGTAAGCGGCCTCGTCTCAGCCTTTGATACCAGAGCTGAGGCTGAGATAGCGTATGCCACCTATAGTTTTACTGACGAGGCGATAGCCAGGAAAATCACTGAGAACACCTTGGCTGAGGATAAAGAGGTCAATATGATCTTCGCCTTAGAGGAGAATACCGCCCATGGGGTGGTAAATGCCCTTTCTGAGGGTCGGGAGCTCAAGCTCATCAGCTTCGGTACCACGCAGTTTGAGGTGCAGCTGCTGGAACAGGGGGTCATCGATGCCCTGGTGGTCATAAACAGCTTCAACCTTGGCTACCGTTCGGTAAAGGCTGCTATAGACCTGTTGAAGAACACCAAGCCGGTAGAGAAGATGGTCGAGCATGCCCTGGTGACCAAGGACTCCATGTTCAGTGAACAGCATCAGAGGCTGTTGTTCCAGACCATCCTATGAATGAATGGCAAATAGCTGGAACATGAACAAAGGGACAGATAGAAAAACAGAACAGATCAATACAGACAGAAGAGGGGCAGGAATTTCCTGCCCCTCTCCTATAGTTCCAAGAACTAGTTTTTCTTTACGTACTTACGGATATCAAAGGAAACTGCCGCTACAATGATCAGACCCTTGATGATGTTCTGCCAGTAGGGGTTCACTCCAACAAAGGTCAGGCCGTAGTTGATGAAGGAAAAGATGACCACACCGGCGATGACGCCGCTGACGGTTCCCACACCACCGGTTGTAGAGACACCACCGACAACACAGGATGCGATGGCATCGAGTTCGTAGCCACTTCCATAGTTGTTGGTTGCCCCGCCTGTGCGAGCTGCTTCCAGGACGCCAGAGAGGGCGATAAGGAATCCACAGAGGCCAAAGAGTCCGACCAGTGTCTTGGTAATGTTGATACCAGAGACTGCAGCCGCTTCGGGGTTGCCGCCTACGGCGTACACGTTCTTGCCAAAGACCGTCTTGTTGAGCACGATCCAGACAATGAAGGAGACTATCGCAGCGAAAACGATGATCACCGGCATAAACCCTATGGACCCTGATCCCAAATAGGTGAAGTCAGCACGGAGGCCACCGATGGGCTGGCTGTTATTTGGTGCCATATTGAAGTAGATCGAGTTCACTCCGTAGATGATCAGCATGGAGGAGAGCGTTGCGATAAAGGCAGGAACCTTGAACTTTGCAACGATCAGGCCGTTGACTATACCAAAGAGGGTACCAGCCAACACTGCAATCAGGATAGGGATAAAGAGGGGGATCTGCGCCAATTCTGGGTAGAAACGCCTTACATAGTCAGGAGTCTGCAGCATGGATGCTGAGATGACGGCTGCCAGGCCGACTGTCCGTCCACCACCAAGGTCGACTCCCCCGGTAAGGATGACAAACATCATGCCCAAAGCCATGATGACCTTCGTTGAGCTCATCATCAGGACGTCACGCATGACCCTGACACTCAAGATTCTTGGGTTGATAATCGCTATGACCACAACCAACAGCAACAGGACAAGGAAAATTGCCTTATCCATGACAAACTGCTTAACCGTTCTCTTACCCAATAGTGTATACATTAAACTATTTGTACTCATTGTATTCCCCTCCTAGCCGACATACTTTGTCGCCAGTTCCATAATTTCTTCCTGGTTTGTCTTCTTGCTGTCCACCGTTCCGGCGACACGCCCTTCACTCATTACCACAATCCTGTCAGTCATGCCGATAAGCTCGGGCATCTCACTGCTGATCATGATGACGCCCTTGCCCTGGGCAGCGAGTTCACTCATGATGACGTAGATTTCATATTTTGCACCGACGTCAATTCCTCTGGTAGGCTCATCGAGGATGAGGATATCAGGGGTGGTGAGCAGCCAACGTGCTATAAGCACCTTCTGTTGGTTTCCTCCGCTCAAACTCTTGATGAGGGTTTTTGCAGAAGGTGTCTTAACATCCAGGTCCTTGATACTTTTCTTGGTGTCTG
>CAZGOK010000037.1:0-13147 GCA_964527665.1 uncultured Sphaerochaeta sp. | reverse complement strand
CTATCAACAACGTACTGGTCAGAAAGGCTCTTGCACTTGCAGTTGACCGCCAGGCCCTTGTTGAAGAGATAACCAAGGTCGGACAGATCCCTGCATGGGGAATTGTTCCTACGATGGCCGGCTATGAAGCCCTTGAGTTCCCCTTTGACAATCATGACGATGCAGTTGCCGCTGCTCAGAAGCTGCTCTCCGACGCTGGGTATCCCAATGGAGCAGGCTTCCCAACCCTTAGCATCCTGTACAACACCAATGAAGCCCATAAGCAGATCGCAGAGTTCATACAGAGGGAATGGAGAAACAACCTTGGTATCCGTGTAAGACTTGAGAACCAGGAGTGGCAGACCTATCTATCCAACAGAAACCAGGGTAACTTCACCGTTGCTCGGGCTGGTTGGGTTGGTGACTGTGCCGATCCCAACACCTTCCTTGATATGTTTATCACCGGTGGTGGTATGAACGGTGGTCAGTACAGCAACGAGCTCTATGACTTCTTGATCAATGAATCTGCACGAATGGAAGCTGGCCCAGAGCGTATGGGCATTCTCAGAGCTGCCGAAGACATTTTCATCAACGAAGATCAGGCTATTATGCCCTTGTACTACTATGTAACTGTGAACATGGTGGATACTGACAAATGGGGTGGCTGGCACACAAATGTGATGGACTACCATCCACTTAAGAACATCTATCTCAAATAGTTGCATCTGAGACAGGAGGAAACCCAAGGAGTATCTTTGGGTTTCCTAGCTGTTTGGACTCTTTCGGTTATTCTTATTTTACCATTGAGGCTAGGGGAGTCGAGTGGTTTTAATCTTTAAAACCATGGTAACTCCAATATGGCCTTTAAGTGTTTTGGAGGGTGAAGATGAAGCGTTTCCTTATGTTTTTCTTAGTGGTCTTGTCTCTCTTTGGAATATCTGCCAGTGGGGCAAATGAACTGGGTTATGTGCAGATTGGATCTCTTAGTGATGATCCTTTTGTCTCCATGAAAGCACTCACTTATATAGACATCTATGAGGAGGTCCTTTGGGATAGGCTAGAACTTGCATATGAAGAGATTAACGATACGGTTCTCCTCAAGTTTTCAGCTGAAATTGATGCATATAATGCAATGGAGCCAGCGATTTGGGAAACTGACGATCTATTTGATGAGCGAGTCGAACAAGTGGAAGAAGAGTTATTTGATGCTATGTATAATGAGGTGGAAAGGATTGTAATAGAGCTGCTTGTTTCTGTTGAAGAGAAAACAGAACTCCTTGATGGGTATGCAGGCAAAGCTATGGACAATCTTGCTCGCTCGCGAACCCTTGCTGGCAGTTCTCTAACAGTACAAAGTACATCCTATGACCGCAATGCCCGCATCTGGTCCCTGTCCCTTTCCGGTAGCGACAAGCAAGTCTCCTTTGCAGGGATTCCCCTTGCCCTTGATTTTACCACCATAGGGGATGAGGGGATCATAAGAGACGAGATCATCGCCTTTGAGCAGGCAATCAAGGATGCCCGCTTGGAAGCATCAGTGCGGTGGCACTTCTTCCGTGACCATGGTTCAGAGAGCCGCTTCCTGCTTGTAATGGACTATTTGAGCATAACCAACCCTCTGACAGAGAGTAGCTATGCAGTGAACTTGGAAAAACCGATCCTGATCAGAACCTATACTGTCACTGGACAGACTGTCGAGACTTTGTCAGTGCAAGAGAGCTCGTATGTTTCCAGGCTGGGTGTAGCCAATCTTGTGTACAGCAACGATACAGGACAACTCTTTGCCTTGAGCGAGCCAAAGGATTCTGTTTCCCTGGCTTGGGGAGTGGAGAAGCAAGCCGTTGGGCCCAAGAGCATACAGCGACCAGAATCAGCTACCTCTGCTGTGACCCAAGCCCCTGAAGCTTCTCAAGAAGAGAGTGCCAAAGCGCACCTTGAAGAGGAGAAGGGGCCTATGATGCCCAACCTTCCTTTAACCCGTCTCGATGGGACTGAGACATCATTCCATGATGTCAGGGATGGCAAGCCTGCTGTGATCAACTACTTCGCATCATGGTGCCCACCTTGCAAGCAGGAGCTGCCGCACTTCCAGAAGGCTTTTGATGAGTATGGGGACCGGGTGAGCTTCATCTTCCTTGATGTACTGGACGGCCAGCGCGAGACGCTAGCGACCATCAATGCATTCATCAAGAGCTTCCCCTTTAGCGGACCGGTCTTCTACGACCAGGGTGAGTTTGCCATGACGTTCCAGACCAACAGCCTGCCCACCACAGTCTTCCTTGACAAGGAGGGGCGTGTGGTCAAGGGGTATCTTGGCTTTGTCGCCGAGGATGTCCTGTATGCGGACATTGCCGACCTGCTGGACTAGACCAGAAGGTCGGCAATAGGGAAATTGGTGTTTCTTGGGAAGTGCAAGCGTTTAGCTTTACAGCTCCAACAGTTTCCTTGCCATGGTATCAGCCATGAACTCCAGGCTGAGGTTCTCCCTGCGGTAGGTGGTCTGCTTCTTGATATGTTTTGCCAGGGTATCAGGGACCTCAAGCTCCTCCTTCCACCGTGAAGGTATCGCCTCGTCCCCATAGAAGGCGCCTGCCAGGGCGCCATAGACAGAAGCGTTGGCATTGGCAGAGCCACCCTTCATCACCACAAGCCTCATGCCCTTTTCAAAGCTGTTGGTATGCAGGAAGGCATACAAGGCGAGTTCAAAGGAGTACAGGGCGGTGTCCGGTTTTCCTTTAGGGGAGGCTTTCCCTTCCATTGCCCTCTGGATGGCAAGCTGCACTTCGTTTTCAATGCCAAACTTCTTGCACGTTGCAAGCAGGTAGCTTGCCAGCTTGAAGGAGTGGTCTGCACCCCTGATAGCCTCTGCAATCGCCCAGGAGAGGACCTTGTTAAGGTCAATGCACAGCTGGCTGAGGTTGGTCAGGATGCACTCGGCCTCTGCCCTTAGTGCACTTATTTTCTCGCTCTTGTTTGCTCCTGCCACCCCTATGGGGGCGACACGCATCAAGGCGTAGTTGTTCTCGCTCTTGATAAGAGGCGCTCCTTCGAATATCTCTGCGAGGGAGGGGCGGACTAGGGTCGGCTCGAGCTTGATCCACTTGCGATATGATGCAAGGCAATGGTCGGCATCATAGCTTTCGAGTGCGATGATGCTCTGGGCCAACAGGATGCCAAGCACACTGCATTCGGTGATATCACCGCACTCTCCCCACTCCCTTTCCAGGGCGTACAGCTCCCCGATGCCTTGGGGGAACTCCTCAAGGAGGGCCTTCTCATCTTTTCCTTCTGCCTGGATGCCTAGGGCATCCCCTACAAACATCCCCAAAAGGGATCCAGTCGCTCTATTGATAGCTTCCATTAGTATCTCTCTTTCTTTAGTTCTTTAGCATAATGCAAACGGAAAACAATGGCGAGTCCTTGGGAAAAGGTCTCGCCATTGATACGGCTTTTATGTGGAATGGCTATACACCCTACCATAGGGTATAAGCTTCACCTATCTGTATTCCACGTGCCTGTCATAGGGCACTCTCTTCCCTTGCCTTGGTAAGCTCTGCCTGCATCCTTTTCAGGTCCTCAGGTATATTGATGTTCTGAGGACAGAGAGGGATGCACGCTCCGCACTCGGTGCACACTGGGGGACGGATATCGCTTTTCTCAGCATTTTCCCACTCGGTTTTGACCATTTCGTAATTCTGGAACATGCGATAACGATTCCACAGGGCGAAGTTGCCAGGGATGTCCACGCCAAAGGGACAGGGCATGCAGTACTTGCACCCTGTGCACCCGTTGCCGACCCGCCCTCGCATGGTGTCCCCGATCTCGTCCAAGACCACATACTCCTTTTCCTCAAGCTTCTCGAATTCAGCAAAGGTCCTGAGGTTGTCAGATACTTGTTCAAGGGTGGACATGCCGCTGAGGATCACTTTCACGTAGGGGTGGCTTCCCACCCAGCGCATGGCAAAGGAGGCGGGTGTTGCCTTGGCATCGAGGTTGTCGAGATGGTGCTGAAGATCTGGAGGTAGGGTGGCAAGGGCTCCGCCCTTGATCGGTTCCATGACAATGACAGGGATGCCCAGTTTTTCAGAAAGCAGATACCCTTTGGTCCCAGCCTGCTCCTCAGTGTCGAGGTAGTTGTACTGTATCTGACAGAAGTCCCACCCGTAGCTGGTTATTATCCGCTCGAAGTCCTCATAGATGCCATGGAAGGAGAATCCTATGTTGCGGATCTTCCCTTCGCCCTTGAGTTGTTCAAGGTAGGGCAGTACTCCAAGGCTCACCATCCGGTCATAGCTCTCTCCGTCAATGGAGTGCAGCAGATAGAAGTCCACATGCTCCATTTCCAGGCGCATGAGCTGCTCGGCAAATATCCTTTTTGCATCATCAAGGGATTTCACCTGCCAACAGGGAAGCTTTGTTGCAAGTAAGAAAGATTTCCTGGGATACTTCTTCAGGACCTTCCCTACAAAAGCTTCGCTTTTCCCACCGTGGTAGGGGTAGGCTGTATCGATGTAGTTCACTCCGCCCTTGATGGCGAAGTCCATCATCTCCTCTGCCTTGCCTTCATCTATACCCCCATCCTGTGTAAGGGGAAGGCGCATAGCACCAAAGCCCAACAGTGATGTGGTTATGCCTGCTTTTTCAAATGTTCTTGTTTCCATACCATTAGCTCCTTGGGGAAAGTACCTTCTGTAACCATACCATAGAAAAACTAGGAACGTAAACGCATGAATTCCTCATTTTGCCCTTTTCCGCGTCACATCTCTCTGCTATAGTTTGGCTATGAAAGTATCGGAAAAAATTGTCAATGCAGCATTGAGAGCGTTCTTCAGGGTAACGTGCCGTATAAACCTCAAGGAGCTGGAGAAAATCCCACAAGAAGGACCCCTTCTTATGTTGGTAAACCATACCTATGTCCTTGATGGGCCTATGCTCTATGTGTTTCTGCAACCCAGGAACCTGCTTGCCATGGCCAAGAAGGAGTTGTGGGACAACAAGTTTCTTGGATGGGTGATGGACTGCTGGAGAAGCATCCCGGTTGACCGCGAGAACATGGGTCGTGAAACCATGGATGCGTGCCTTTCAGCCCTTGAAAGCAATGAAATCCTAGCCATGGCACCAGAAGGGACCCGCAGCCGGGATGAGAAGCTGCAGCAGGGCAAGGCTGGCATAGCCTTCATCGCACACAAGAAGGACGCCCCCATGCTCCCTGTGGTGATCATGGGCTTCTCCAGTTTTGCTCACAACCTCAAGCGCCTGAGGCGCACACCCATCACCATAGCTGTCGGCGAGCCCTTTGAGATCATCAAAAAGGGCGGACGCATGGATGGGGCCACCCGCGAGGCTCTCATCGATGAGATCATGCTCAGGATGGCAGCTCTCATGCCCAATGGGAAACGAGGCTACTATCAGGATAGAAGCCTCGAGTACTCATTGACAAGGATCATAGAAAAGCCTTGAGCCTTCTCTATTTCACGGTGTTTGGAGTGAATCCTGCCTTACTTTGAGGCAGGATTTTCCATTGTTCCCATAAACAGGGGAATTCTTGCTTCCCTGTCGATGATGGCATAGAAGAAGGGACGATTGAAATCCAGTTCCAGCTCTTCGCGTATGGGCATGCTGGTCATCTTAATCATGACCGAAGTGACCGCAGCGGCCTCAGAGCCCTTCTCATCAACACGGATGAAGGTCTTGTGCAACACATCATCGATGACCAGAGCCTTGCTGCGGCTCTCTGTCATAAGGGAGAAATCAGCCTTTGACCCGTCAAAAGGATCACCCATGCCCAGTGTCTTTAGCTCCTTGACCAGAGAGTCCTTGTATGAGGCCTCAAACTTGGGAAAGGAGAGCTCCATGCGCGTCCTTTTCATACTGTCTACTGAGGTGAACAGTCTCTGCGTGAAGGAACCTTCATCCTTTTGTGCGGCTAGCCAGGAACTCAAATCAGTAGATTGGGGAGGAAGGATGGCCACCAGGGCAAACCTCTCGTTGGTGTAGGGCATCATCAGCATCTGGGCATCGAGTGCCTTACTATAGGGAAAGCTTGCACTCTGGTGCATGAAAGGAGTCTTTACAGTACTGTCTGCTAGGAAGAAATCCTTGGGGTAGGTGCTCTCCTTGGTAAAGGGTTTCATCCAATCTCCCTTGAAGTAGACAGCGTTGATCAGGTACATCAGGGCATTGGGATCCAGGGAGTCAAGGATTGAGGTGATGGTGCCCCGTGTCTCATCACTGACCCAGGAGTTTATAGTCGTCAGGGAGTTTCTTGCTGAGAAATCCAAGGACTTTGCTGTTGCCTGATAGGCACTCTTTGTCTTGGTGAGAAAAGCCTGGTCAAAGAGGATGTCCTTGTTGAGCCAGAGGCTGTTGGCTATGCTCAGCTCTACATCCTTGAGCCCTTGTATGCCCGTCAGGTAGTGGGTGTTGGCAGCATTGAACTGCTCCAAGGTGCCCTGCTTTGCAACCAGCACATCGAGCATGGAGGTGAGGGTTGACCCGTCGGCTCCGTTGGCTGTCATCCCCAAGGCGAGCAGGACTGAAAGGGGGGAGAGCATGGCGTTCTTCTCATTGAACCCCTCTACAAAAAACAGCTGGTCGGAGAAGGATTGAACTGAGCGGGTAAAAAACTGCTGATCAGTTTCAACAGGTTGCTGACTTGGTTCAGGGTAGATGGGTTCCTTAAGTCCGGCGCAGCCAAGCATTGTGGTGATGAGCAAAACAAGGACAGTGACGCTATATCGTTTCATAAGGCCTCCAGAAAATAGTGTACGTACACATATACAACAACGCATGCAGTATAGGGGTTTCATCCTGCAAGCATAAAACTCAAAGGAATGGTAAAGATACCCAAAATGGTGGAGAGAATGACCATGGTGCTTCCAAAATCCGAGGGAACCCCATACCTGATGGGAAGCACCGAGGAGAAGACTGCCGAGGGGAGTGTCGATGCCACCAGAACGACGCTTCTGCCCATCCCAGTAATGCCAAAGAGGTGGGTTGCCAGGAGGGCGAACAGGAACCCCCCTACAAATCTGATGAGAAGCCCCCCTGCTATATGGCGGTCAAGGTGCCATGTGGTATTTTTCAGGGAGACCCCCAGGATAAAGGCCGCCAAGGGTGGGGCTGCCCCTCCTGCAAATTCACAGGTGGTGACAAGGGCAGGGGGGATGGCAAGGCCTGTGATGCGAAAGAAGAACCCTGCAAAGATCGCCCACAGGATGGGCGAGCGTACAATGCTTCCCAGTGACTTCCTGGTCAGGCCCCCGGTGATGATGAGGATGCCTAGGGTAAAAATAAAGATGGTCTGTATCTGGTCGTATATGACTATGAGGTTCATCGCAGGCTTCCCACCCCAGAGCTGCATCAGGGGGATGCCCAGAAACCCTGAGTTCATGAAGATCAGCGAGGGCATGAAGGCACGTTTATCCAGTTTGAAAATTGTTGCATAGAGGAATGAGGAGAGGGCCAACAGTGCCACGACCAAGGTGGTCGCCCCAGCGAGATCCAGAACAAGCGATGCGTGTATGTCGCTCTTATAGAGGGAGATGAAGATAAGGGCCGGCATGAACAGGTCGGAGATGATCACCACCAGCGTATCCTGATCGATGGAGTAGGACTTTGCGAACATATAGCCGCCCAGTGCAAGGGCCAGAATAGGTAACATCTGCATGAATGAGGAGAGTATCATGGTGGTGACTATAGGAAATGTTCTCACATAATGCAAGCTGGACCGGATCTTCAGAACGATGAAATTGACACTGGATACTCTTGTATATAGCTCTAAATCAAATACTAAACTGATATATATCAGAAATGTGGCCAAGCTTTCGTGAATCTGGCTGTTACTAGGGGTGTTTCTGTTCTATACTCAGAATAGTAACCTCTCAATTGCACACCAAGGGGGCTCTTTCTCCATATGACCGAAGATACAGCCGAATCATTGCTTAGGGAAACCAAGATTGGAAAGCTCTACAATACGCGAATATTTATCCTTCACCTGCTGCTGGTAGGGGTGGTGGTCATTTTCTTTATTGTAGGTGTCTATTTCTTTTTCAACAGACAGGTCAACCTTCTTCTCACACAACAGAGCTCCTTTTATATGCAGGAGGTGGCAACCAAAAGCGCCGAGCACCTCAAGGAGAAGTTGGATGGCGACCTCTCCAAGCTTAAGGGCATAGCCCTTACCCTCGGAGGGCTTGAAGGGCTCGACTATGAGTACTGGCTCGATGAGCTCACCTGTGACGAGCTGTTGGGAGATATGCAGGGCTTTGGGTTTATTCTTCCCGACGGAAAAGGATATGCCAAGCAGTTCTCAGGCCTTGATGTCTCTGAACGGTCCTACTTCCGATCGGCCATGCAGGGGAACTCTGTCATATCGGATGTCTTCATCGACAAGGTGTATGACAAGCCGGTGATCTTCTATGTCGAGCCCATCTTCCAGAAGGGGGTGGTGGTCGGTGCTGTTGTGTTTGGCATCATGACAGAGGAGTTTGAGAAATACCTGCTCATGCCCGCATTTTCCGGGGAGGGCACCATACACCTGTTGAGTAGCAACGGTTCTATCATTTTGAAGCTTGGCAAGGCTGGAGTCCCTAAAAGACTCTCTTTGGATAGCTTGCAAGAGGATTTCGTAGCAGGAAAAAGTGGGGTCATCCGTCTGGAGGGGAATAATCCCCGCGTTCTGGCCTATGCCCCTGTCGGGGTGAAGGGATGGAGCCTGCTCTTGGAGGTCCCCAACTCGTTTCTGCTGAAGACCAAGAGGCAGACAGGGCTGTATGCCCTAGTATTGACGCTGCTGTTTGGCCTGCTGATGCTCATCTTCCCCTATAATGCACTGTTCAGGCGCAAGAGGTATGAGACCTCCCTGCTCAAAGTCACCTATATCGACCAGTTGACCTCTATCGGCAACTATACCCTGTTTGTCGAGCTTGCTGAACGCCTGGTGAAGAAGGAAGGCCCGAAGTACGTATGTGTTGTGTTGAACATACGCCGGTTCAAGCTTGTCAACGACCTGTTTGGCTACCCATATGGGGATGCCCTGCTCAAGCAGATTGCCTCGATGCTGCCCACCTTCTGCGATGAAAAAGAACTGTATGGCAGAAGGGGCGGGGATAGGTTCATGCTGTTGCTGAAGCAGGATGGGGCTGAGGAGCGTATAGGTGATATGCTTGCAGCGTTGAACCGCATTGCCCTGCCCGACACGGCCCGGTTCAAGCTGGAGATCGTAGGGGGAGTCTTTTTCATCCACAAACCCCTTCCTATGAATATTTGTATTGACAGGGCATTCCTTGCCATTGACCAGCTCTCCTTTGACCATACCAAGAGCTTCCTGGTGTATGACGAGACGATACGGGAACACCTCCTTGATGAGAGTGAACTGATCAAGGATTTTCCAGAGGCGTTGCACTCAGGTCAGTTTTTTGTGCTGCTGCAGCCTAAGTTCAATATGGAAACAGGGGAGGTCATCGGATCAGAGGCCCTGGTTCGGTGGAATCATCCCACCAAAGGGTTTCTCTCTCCCCTTCAGTTCATCCCGGTCTTCGAAGAGAACAACCTCATCACAGAGTTGGATATGTTTGTCCTCAAGGAGGTCTGTGCAAAGCTACGCCGGTGGCAGGATGAGGGGCTTGCCCTTCTTCCTGTTTCGGTCAACCAGTCACGGGCTCACCTTGACAACCCCTGCTACATACCAGAGCTGCTGCAAGTCGTTGACCAATTCGGCCTTGAACACAGTCTGCTAGAATTTGAGTTGACCGAGAGCATATTCCTTGAGAACCTGGACCATCTCAAGGTAGTGGTTGCATCACTACGCAATGAGGGTTTCAAGGTATCCATCGATGATTTTGGTTCGGGATACTCATCGTTGAGCATCCTCAAGAACATCACCGTGGACTATCTCAAGCTTGACAGAGAGTTCCTCATGGAGGCCGAAGACAATATCCGCAGCCAAAAGGTCATCCGCAGTGTCATCGAAATGGCCCATGACCTGGGGATCCTCATCGTAGCCGAGGGTGTTGAGACCAAGGCACAGGCGGATATGCTGATGGGTATGGATTGTATGATCGCCCAGGGGTACTTCTATGAGAGACCCATCGCTATGGATGCGTTTGAAAAACTCCTAGAAAAATCCCCAGAGAAACCTACCACCTTGTGATCACGCTGGTAGCCCTTCCTCCAAACAGCGATGGGACTATAGCGTAGGGAGCAGGGCCTGGCATAGATACCTTTTCCACCTTGAACACCCTTTTGGTCCTGATTTCCTCTTTATCACCTCTGCATCCCTATTTTGACCTTTTTGAGGGAGGGTTTCCCTTTCACTAGCAAAAAAACTCATCTATACTACTGTAATCAATGCATCATATTTGATAAGAAATATTATGACCATCCCATTTGCTAGGAGGGCCAAATTTGGGGAATAAAGCTGATATAGACAAGATCCTTTGGGCAACCAAGGGTCGGAAGATCCAAAGGAATCGGGCACATATCCTGCGCATGCTCGTTGTGGGTCTTGTCCTGTTCCTGCTTCTTGTAGCAACTTTTTTCTTTTTTTACAGGCAGATCAATCTGCTGTTGCACAAGCAGAGCTCGTTCTACCTGCAGGAGATCACCGAGAAAAGCGCCGAACGGCTGAAAGAGAAGGTTGATGGGGACCTGCGCTTGCTTGAAGGCATTGCCCTCTTTTTGGGGGGGCTTGACGAGTTGGATGTACAGCACTGGCTAACCATCATGCAAGATGATCCACTGTTTTCAGAATTCCAACGGTTTGGCTTCCTTCTTCCCGACGGTCTGATGTACACCTCAGAGGTCCAAGGTGTTGATTTTTCCACCCGGGAGTCCTTTCAGGAGGTCATGCAGGGAGAGACGGTCATCAGTGATGTCTTCATCGACCAGATACATCAGAAACCGACCCTAGCCTATGGTGTTCCCATCATCCAAGACGGAGCCGTTGTCGGGGCAATCGGATTTGGCATAGTCATACAAGAGTATGAACAGTTCCTGGACCTTCCTTCCTTTGCAGGGGAGGGGACCATGCACCTCCTCGATAGCAGTGGTTCCATCATCCTCAAGTTTGGCCATGCTGATATCCCTGCAAGACTCCCATTGGATAGGTTGCGCACCGAGTTCAAGGCGGGTGAAAGTGGCATTATACGCCTTGAGGGCCAAGGCAATCCCCGGCTGTTGGCCTATTCCCCGGTGGGAGTCCAGGACTGGGTGTTGCTCTTGGAGATACCCAATGCTTACCTGCTCAAGACGCGACAACAAACTAGGATATACGCCCTGCTGATGACCGTTGTCTATGGGGCTCTGGTGCTCTTTTTCCCCTATTACATTTTATTCAAACGGAGAAAATATGACCTTTCCCTGCTCAGACTTGCCTATTTTGATGAAATGACTGGAATAGGCAACCATACACTCTTTGTTGAGAGTGCCGAGCGCCTTTTGGAGCTAAACGGTCCTCACTATGTCTGCGTAGTCCTGAACATACGTCGCTTCAAGCTCATCAACGACCTGTTCGGTTACACCTATGGGGATGCCCTGCTCAAGGAAATTGCCATGATGCTGCCTGCTTTCTGTGCACAGGATGAGTTGTTTGCCAGAAAGGAAGCGGACAGGTTCATCCTATTTTTGAAGCAGGAGCAGGCAGAAGAACGGGTGCGGGAGGTTCTTGCGGCTATGAACCAGATAGCCTTGCCTGATACGGCGCGCTTCAAGCTGGAGGTGGTGGCAGGCATCTTCTTCCTGCAGAAACCCCTGCCTATAAACATCTGCATCGATAGGGCGGCCCTTGCCCTGGACCACCTGAAGGATGACCATAGCAGAAGCTATATGGTGTATAACGAGGCCATACGTGAGCAACTGCTCGGTGAAAGTGAACTGATCAAGGATTTTCAGGAAGCTTTGGAGAGCGGGCAGTTCTTTGTGCTGCTTCAGCCCAAATACTACCTTGATACCGAAGAGGTCATGGGAGCTGAGGCGCTGGTCCGATGGAACCATCCTGCCAAGGGCCTGCTCTCACCCTTGCAGTTCATCCCTCTGTTCGAAGAGAACAACCTCATCACAGAGCTGGACATGTTTGTCCTGCGCAAGGTCTGCTCGAAGCTTCGCCACTGGCTGGATGAGGGGTTTGTCCCCCTTCCCATATCGGTAAACCAGTCGCGCGCACACTTGGAAAACCCCACCTATGTCAATGACCTCGTCCATGCAGTCGATGATTACCGATTGGAGCACAACCTCCTGGAGTTTGAGATGACTGAGAGCTTTTTCCTGGATGACCTTGGGCAGTTCAAGGCTGTGGTTTCCGATCTTCGCAGGGAGGGCTTCGCAGTCTCCATCGATGATTTTGGCTCGGGGTACTCATCGCTGAACATGCTCAAGAACATCAGTTTCGATTTTCTCAAGCTTGACCGTGTGTTCCTCTTGGAGGCTGAAGATGATCATCGCAGTCAGACGGTGATCCAAAGTGTCATCCAAATGGCGCAAAAGCTAGGCATCAGTATTGTTGCAGAGGGTGTTGAGACCAAGGCGCAGGTAGAGATGCTCAGGGCCATGGAGTGCACAATAGCCCAAGGCTACTACTACCAACGGCCCATCCCCATGGATGCATATGAGAAGCTCCTCAAGAGAGTGCCGTAGGGATTTACTGTTTATTCATCACAAAGGAGAAGGCATCAGCGCTTTTTTTCCAAGAGAGCGACTCGACTCCGTTTCTGATGGTCCCCACAAAGGGTTGTGTCCTCTCGATCCTCTGTACGGTCACGACCCCACCATCCTCAAAGGTGATGAGCCCGCTATGAACAGCGGCTACCCCTATGATGGAATTTTCAGCATAGATGCCGGTTCCCCACACCTCCCCTTCGGCCGATCCTCCAGAGGGGAAGATCAGGCTGACCTGCTCTCCCACCTTATCTGGCAGGGCAAAGCCCTTCATCGTCCACATATCGAGCTTCTCCTCCCTTGGTAGGGTGGCGCTGACACCCAAGGCAAGGGAGCTGCCTCCAGAGCCGAATCCAAATCCCAAGCCCAGGGAGGTGGTGCATCCCGTTGCCAGGACAACAAGCAGCAGTATAGTGACTATCATGATCTTATACGGTGTATGTGTATGTTTCATAGGTTTTTCCTTCCTTGCCCCCAGTATACCAAAGATAGGGGAAGATTTATATCCTACTGG
>CAZGOK010000036.1:0-13241 GCA_964527665.1 uncultured Sphaerochaeta sp. | reverse complement strand
TGCGCATAGTACTTTTTGCAGCACGGTTCCTCATTCTGCGAACGGCGTTTTGTCGCTCTCTCTTTTCAGCAGACTTGTTAATCACGTAATACCTCCAAACATATCACCTAGAATACGTATTTCTTTTATACATTATGAATCGGCAACGAGGGCCGACGATTAAACAAAATATCACACTCTCTAAAATCGGTCAATACAATGCTTTATATCAGTTGGACAAATATTCGTCCGAATACTCCTTGGTAACCTCCCAACGGTTGGCCTCATCGTTAAAAAATAGGGCTGAATGGGGTATGCTGAGCATTCTGCCCTCAGGTCCCGAAAGAGTAATCTTTTTCCGAAGAATATTTATTTCTATGATTTTCATCAGTTCAAACCCTACTTTGAGCTTACTTCCCTCTGAAGGGTACTTGCGCTTCTCCTCCACATAAAAGTCATATTCATAGGAGAGGCAGCAGAGCAGGCGCCCGCAAGGTCCTGAGATCTTCATGGAATTGAGCGAAAGATTCTGCTCTTTTGCCATTTTGATGGAAACAGGGTCGAGCTTGTCCGTCACACTGTGACAGCAATAATCCCGCCCACACACAGCGAGGCCCCCAAGGACGCGACTCTCATCACGCACCCCGATCTGCCTCAGCTCTATGCGGATCCTGAAGACCGAGACCAAATCCTTGACCAGCTCCCTGAAGTCCACCCGCACATCAGCGGTGAAGAAAAAGATTATCTTTGGCTCTCCAAGCAGAAAATGGGCTGTCACCAGTTTCATATCCAGCTTGTGCATCGCTATCTTTTCCCTGCAGATCTTCATCGCCTCGTCTTCCTTGGCGCAAAGCTCCTGGTAGCGAGCCATATCAGTGGGGGTGGCCAGACGGTCTATCCACAGGGTATCCCCTGAAAGGTGGACCATCTCTATGGGATCGCTCTGAGAGCATCCATCACTGGAAACCGCATCAGGCTCGTAGTCATACGAAACTTCTTCACCACCACCTTCTTGAGAGGTTTCCAGCGCATCCTCATCGGGTAGGTCCTCACTGCACAGGCAGGCGCCACGACACTGGTCATTGCCCTTGGTGTAGCCGCGTCCCAAAGCATGGGCACTGGCGACCACCACACCCATATCCAGACCGTAGCGGGTCGGGGATACAACAGAGGTGCCAGGGTAAAGAACCGAGTCCCAAGCACAGATGCTTGTCTCGTTGGAGGAGGTGTTTTTCACCAAATATATATAAGCGCTGGAGGGCCTGTTTTTGACAGGGGGACTCTCAACACTGCGTCCACGATCTTTTTTCATGCAAATCCTTTGCCCCAGGGGCGGTGCTTACTTGCTAAAACTTACGCTATCACGAGTAAGAATAATTGTCAAACTCTATGCATCTTTTATATAACTATTTTCAGCTCTATGAATTACGTATATTGACGATTACCATTGCTCATGGTATATTTTAGACACTCCTCCCTACCAAGCGAGAATCCAAACTCAAGGGGCCTGTATGCAATTATTCGATACGCACGCACATATAGGGTTGCTTCATGATGATAAAATGGAACAACTGCTGTCAGTCCAACTTGCTAAAATAAAGATGGTCAAACACATTGTAAGCATTTGCAACAGCCTCTCTGACTTTGAGAAGACCTATGCGAACCTGGAAAGCGCATCAAGTGTCTATCATGCTGTGGGGGTATCACCCACTGAGGTGGCCAATCCTGGCAAGGATTGGGAGGAGAGAATCCTGCTCCATGCAAAGAAGCCACGGGTCATAGCCATCGGGGAGACAGGGCTTGACTACTACCACATGTTCGGCGGTGACAAGAGCCCCCAGATAGAGCTTATGCTCAGGCATCTGGACATAGCTAAGCAGCTTGACCTTCCTGTGATCATCCACAACAGGAATGCAGGCGATGATATCCTGAACATCCTTTCAGAGAAACTCCCACCCAAGGGAGGAATCCTCCACTGCTTTGGAGAGGACTGGACCTTTGCCAAGAAGGCCTTGGACCTCAACCTCACCTTCTCCTTCGCCGGCAACCTCACCTTCAAGAACAGCCGATCCATCCAGGAGGTCGCGCACAACCTCCCTGCAGACAGAATTGTCGTAGAAAGCGAAGCCCCCTTCATGACGCCCTACCCCTACAAGGGGGAACGAAACAAGATCCCCTACATCATCGAGACGGCAAAGGCCCTCAGTGAGATAAGGGAAACCTCTCTTGAAGAGCTCACTGAAACCCTTTATGCTAACAGCCTAAGGGCCTTCTGCCTTCCAAAGGACGTATGAACGAACTGAACCTATATCATCCGGTAACCATACAGGACACCACGATCGGAGGAAACCTGTTTCTCGCACCACTGGCGGGCTACACCGATGTACCTTTCCGCACCCTCTGCATTGAGATGGGGGCGGACATGACCTTTACCGAAATGGTCAGTACCGAAGGGCTCTTCAGGGGGGGTGAAAAGACCCTTACCCTGCTTCAGCGAGCCCCCAACGAAGAGCAGTATGCGGTGCAGCTGTTCATGGGGAACACCGACTCCCTGAGCGGGGCCCTAGAGCAAATGCAAGCCTACAACCCCACCTTCATTGACATCAACTGCGGTTGCCCCGTGCCCAAGGTCACCAAGACCGGAGCAGGGTCTGCGATGATGAAAGACCCTCCCCTCATTACAAAGATTGTACAGATGATAACAAGGACGCTTCCCACCCCGGTGGCGGTGAAGTTCCGCCTGGGATGGGATGCGAACAGCCAGAACTATCTGGAGTTTGCCCAGGCAGCCCTGGATGGGGGGGCCTCCATGCTCACCTTGCATGCAAGGACCCGTTCCCAGGGGTATGCACCTTTTGCCGACTGGACAAAACTGAGGACACTGAAGGAATACTGCATACAGGGCGGATATGATGTGCCTGTCTTTGGCTCGGGGGATCTGTTCCATCCCGGCGATGCCCAGAAGATGCTCCAGGAAACCGGTATCGACGGGGTCATGTTCGCCCGGGGAGCGATGGGCAACCCCTTTATCTTCCGCCAGGCCAGGGAGATCCTCCAAGGGGGAGAGGCTAGCCCCATCCTCCTTTCCGAGAGGATCGCCACCATTTTGCGACACCTGGACCTGATGATCGACTACTACGGGGAGAAGAGCGCCTGCACCCAGATGCGCAAGCATACCTGCTCCTACCTCAAAGGCGTTGCCAACGCCGCCCCGATCAAGGCGGTGGTCGTACAGGCAAATACACGGGAAGATTACCTGGAGGCGATGCAGACCCTCCAAGCAAGTTGTTGACCACTCAATAGGTAAAATGGTACGTTTAGGCAAGATCATTCAAGCAAGAAGGTAGTGCAATGAGAATATTAGTACTGGGCTCGGGAGCCAAAGACCATGCCATTGCATGGTGGTTTTCCCAAAGCCGTCTTATCAATGGACTATTTGTAGGTCCGGGAAATGTAGGGACCGAATCCATTGCAATAAACCTTGCCATCGACCCCGCTGACCCCAAGCAGGTCTATGAAGCCTGCAAAGAGCATGCCATTGAGTTCGTATTCATTGGAACAGAGGCACCTTTGTTCACCGGTGTCATCGACTACCTCAACGAACGGGGGATCAGCACATTCGGAGCACCGAGCAGGGCGCTGAAGCTGGAGGGCGACCGCGACTTCTCCAGGAAGTTCACCGATCGTCACAACATACCCACCCCGACCCATCATGTCTTTGACAACGAGGATACTCTTTCAGAATACCTGAAGCGACACAAGGGTGAGCGGTTTGTCGTCAAAAGCAATACCATCGCCCCTAGCCGTGTCATGATAGACTCCAGTGACTATGATGCTCTGATGAAGTTCTCCAAGAAGATCCTCGCCACAGGCTCGATCCTGTTGGAAGAGCACCTTGAGGGCCTTCCCATAACCCTGACACTGCTGGTCGACAACAAGGGCTACATGATGCTGCCCTCATCAAGCGACTACATGAAGGCCGGCCATGGCGGCCTGCCCACAGGCGGCATGGGATCCATATGCCCGGTTCCCCTACAGGAGTCTGTACGCCAGGCCCTTGTCGATACCATAATAGAACCTACTCTTTTCGGCCTGAAAGCTGAAAAAATGGCTTATAAGGGAGTGCTGACCATCAGTGTCATCATCACCAAACAAGGTCCGATACTGGTAGACTACCACGTCCGTTTCAACGATCCGGCAGCACAAGCCATCGTTCCTCTGATCAGGACCGACATCATCGACATCCTCACTGCAATGAAGGAAGACACGCTCTCCACCTTGAACCTGGAGGTCTCCACCAACTCCGCCGTCGCCTTAGTGGTGGCATCGGAAGGATACCCCGAAGACCCTGTGGTCGGAAAAGCACTGGAGCCCATCCCTGCGGCCCTCATGCTCAATGCCTTTATGGGCTCGCCCTTCTACTTCTTTGGCGGAGTCACCTCAAAGGATGGACAGCTTCTCACCAGCGGCGGGCGATGTGTCACGGTGGTAGGAATCGGGTACAACATCATGGATGCCAACAAGAACGCCTACAAGGGAGTCAAGCACATCTCCTTCCCCGGGGCATGGTACCGCCCTGACATCGGGGACAACTTCTTCACAAACTAGCGCAAATAGAGAGGCTCTTCATAGGTTCTATGGGAGCCTTTCTTATATCCATATGACCGGATGTCGGAGAAAACAGACGATGGCCAGGCTCATACAAAAGGACACTTCAGTGAAGTGTCCTTTTGTATGGGCTATCTGCCTCTTGTTTTGCCTTTACTAGCCTTCCCTATCCCTACAGGGAGATCAGGCCAGCAAGGTCGTCGGTTATGACAACCTCATCAGCAGGCGCTGCCTGCACGGCATAGGTGGGAAGTTCATACTTCTCAAGCCAGACGCTCTGTGGTGCATTAGGATTGGCTGCCAAGGTAGGTATGGAGATGATGACCATCTCCTCCATCAGAGGCACTGTGAACTTCCGGGTGATCAGTTTCTCGTCCCAGTTTTCATCAGTATAGGAGATGGTGATGGTATGTTTCTGTCGTGTCACATCCACCTTGTCCCTGTCACGGGGAACAAATTCAAGGCTTTCGAGCTTGTTAACCGTGACTTCGACCATCTTCATCGCCTTGATCTCCTCACCATTGACGGTGACCGTCTTGTTATCCAAGAGGATGGTATGCTGCTTTCCTATGAAAAAAAGCACCACCCCTAGGAGCAAGATAATCACTATAGCTGCCAGACGCATCATAAACATCCTGTTGAAGGGTATCTTCATGCCTTGACCTCCTGTTCTTGGGCAAGTATCTGCCCTGCTATTCCCCGGTCATGCTTTTTGCGCACTTCGTAGAGAACCAGCGAAACGGTGATGATGCCATAGGAGACAAAGACCCTGAAGTATTCACCAAGCTGTGCCTGGCCGATCAGGTTCTTCCCTGCCATGGGGGAGACGATGAACATCAGGTGGAACAGGATGACGCCCAAGAATACGTTCCGTACCTTTGCGTGGCTTACGGTCGCCCCTCCTACCAGGAGTGCGGCAACGCTGAACATGCCGATCTGCATATGGCTGTTATACGTATTGAGCGTCCCGATGTTCTGCAGGTAGATGATCATGCCATACCCTGCAAAGACCGTTGAGATGACAATGGAGACTATGCGGGTGTGCTCGACCTTGATGCCGGCTGCACGGGCAACCTCCATATCCTGTCCAACGGCGCGCATATCCTGGCCAAGCTTGGTCTTCTTGAACCAGAGGATGAATATACACAGCAGCGCTATCAGAATCAGGGTGGAGAGGGGAATGGGGATGCCGAAGATCCGAATGGTCAACAGGTTGTCCAGGCTTTTCCTGATGCCGATCAGGTTGACGGTATTGCGTATGCCATATCCACGGGGTAGTACCAGGGCGTTGGAACGGATAGGAATGATGGCTCCCATACCATAGAGTACCACCAACTGGTAGATACCATTCATGAAGAACCCGATGATGTAGCTGGTGACCATCTCGCGGCCCTTGGCCATGTTCAGAATCTTTCCACACCAGATGCCGAGTGCTACGGAGATGGGTGTGGAGATGATCATGGCAAGCAGCATGCCGGGAATGCCGACAATGCCCCAGTCACTGATAAAGATCAGGCCGATCTGGCCAGCCATGGCACCGAGAGTCATACCGAAGTTCAGACCCATGCCGGCGAGGATGGGAATCAGCAGGCTGACGATCAAAAAGGAGTTTCGCGCAATGCGGACAACAATCTCGCTAGCGAGGTAGTTGGCCGAATACCCGCTGAGGGGTATGCCAAAGGCACAAATCACCAAAAAGAGAATCGTAACTGTATTGTTTCCCAGAAAGCGTTTCACTTTCTGGACTTTAGTTCTTTGGAGCGTCATCGGGTTGCCTCCGTTTTTCGGGTCAGGGCGTAGAGGATCATACCGTTGGAGACGACGATCCTGATAACCTCAGACATGTCGGTGTGGATCATCGAGTTCATCACAGAAGGGGTCATGGTCAGAATCCCCTGGAACAGGAAGGTCCCGACTATGACGTTCGTAATGGTCGCCTTATTGACAGAAGCCCCTCCTATCAGGATAGCGGAGACTGCCGGCAGGGCCATATAGAACGGTCCCATATAGAGCTGGATGAATCCAAAGCTCTGCTGGTAGGCAAGGATGCCCAGAGCTCCAAGCCAGGTGGACATCACCACGCTCAAAGCTCGTATGTTATCCACATGGATGCCACTTGCACGGGCAAAGACCGGGTTCGATCCAACAGCGGTCATGGCCGTCCCTGTCTTGGTATGCAGAAAGGCCCAGATGATGAGGGCCAACAAGCCAAAGAAAAGGAACATGCCGGTGGGTATGGTCAGGTGATCGGTGACGCGTATGGAGAGAAAGTCATTGAGCACATGCAGGTAGTACCCCTCGGTGGAGATGGTGGTACGCAACCCCTTGCCGGCGTATCCCCAGACCATGGTGGGGTTGCTGTAGGGAAGCAAGAGCCACATGATGCACATGAACGCTACCGATGAGAAGCCGACGTAGGTGGCGATCATCATCTCCCCACCCTTTACCTTGTTGAGCAACTGCCCGTATCCCCATCCGAAGATGACGGCAAACGGTGTTGCAAAGACGATGGCCATCATGAAGGATGCCGGTCCGGTAAAGTTAAACTGCATGGAGAGCGTCCCTCCAAGCAGACCTGCGATGATTCCCAAGGGAAGTCCGAAGTTCAAGCCACAGCCGCTATGGATCATCGGCACCATTGCCAGGACCATCACTGCATTCATACCAAACCTGTTAAACGTATCCGAGAGGCTGGTACCGATATTCACACCCACAAAAGGGGCTGCAATAAAGAGCAGCAGCAAGAACAGGCCGATAATGATACGGGGCAGGCCAAATGACCGAGCTCCCTGTGCCAGGGTAGAAATTACTTTTTCCACTTTCACGTTCATACACTACCTCCGTCAACCAATTCACTTTTCTGTCCAACCATCAAGAGGCCGAATTCAGCACTGTCGGTGGTGGCGGGAAGAATCCCCAGGACCTTGCCATCAGAGACAATGGCAATACGGTCACAGATTGACCTCAGCTCCTCCAACTCAGAAGAGATCATGACAATGGTAGTTCCTTGTACTTCATTATATTTTCTCAACGCTTGCAGGACCAGGGACTTTGCCCCGATATCGATTCCCCGCGTGGGCTCTGAGACGAACAACAATTTGGGCTCGACGGCAAAGGCCTTGGCCAGACAGACCTTCTGCTGGTTTCCCCCCGAGAGCTCCTTTGCCTTCTGCTTGGTGCTTGTGCAGCGGATCTCCATCTGCTTCACATAGGACTGGGTAGCCTCCTCGATGGCCTTCTGGTCCCGCCACTTGAACAGCCCTCCCAGATACTTTTTGAGGTACTTCTCCTGGACCTGCATTGCAGTGAAGGAGACGTTCCACTCCAGGCTCTCATCAAGGAGGAGCCCTACCCCACGACGGTCCTCACTGACAAAGGCCATGCCTGCATCAAGGACGTTTCGGGGGCTGTTGAGAGTAATTTCCTCTCCTTCAAAGAAGATCTGTCCCCCTGCAGGGAAGAGACCCATGGCACCATTGGGGATACCCAGCTTGCCTTGGCCCGCCATGCCCCCAATACCGAGGATCTCGCCCTTATATACTTCCAGATCCACATCCCGAACAACCTCTCCTGGCATATCGACCCAGAGGTTCTGCAGTTTAAGTAAAATCTCCCGGTCGGTATTATCAAGGGCAGCTCTTTTATGAGAGATGGTCTGCACTTCACGCCCTACCATCCATCGGGCGATTTCAGGGATGACCACCCCTTTGGCGGGGACCGTCTTGATGATCTTTCCATCACGCATGACCATGATGGTGTCACAGACGTCAATGATCTCCTGCAGCCTATGGGTTATGAAGATGATGGCAATCCCTTGCTCGGCGAGCAGGCGCATCGCCTTCAGGAGGCTGTCAGCCTCCTGTTCGGAGAGGACTGCAGTAGGTTCGTCAAGAACCAGGAGCTTGATGCCCTCGGCAACATCGGTGGCCTCCTTGCTCAGCTCCCGGGCGATCTCAGTAAACTGTTTGTGCCCGACAGGCATCTGGGAGACCAGCATCTCAGCGTCCAAGGTGACAGCAAGGCGGTCGATTGCCTTTTCAGAGATCTCGGTCATCTTCTCCCTGTCAAGGATATTGAGACGCTCCCCGAACAGTTCGGAAAGTGCGGTGTATTTCAACGGTTCCCGGTTAAGCAGGATATTCTCGGTTGCAGTAAAATCAGGCAGGAGCGAAAATTCCTGGTGTACCATTCCTATGCCGGCGGCCAAGGCATCAATGGGGGTTGCAAACTGTACATTCTGTCCATTGATCAGAACTTCTCCCCCAAATCCACCTGTCTGATGAATCTCATCCATACCGAAGAGAATCTTCATCAGCGTTGACTTTCCTGCACCGTTTTCTCCTACAAGACCTAGAATCTCGCCCGGTCTGAGGGTGAAATTCACATCAGTGAGGACCTGGTTACCGAAAAAGTCCTTGCTGATGTGTTTCATCTCCAGCAATGGGGTTTCTTTTTCATTCATATGTTCAATCCTTTCAAACTTGGTTGTGACCCTTACGTCAAAAACGTAACGGTGACGACCAAGGTCAGTATGGTAGAGACGAAAAAACGCTACCGGAGAAGAGTGCTCCAGAGCTCCAATCGCTATAAAGGGGGAGAGTAACACTCTCCCCCCAAGGATTCAATACCTAAACTTATTTGATTGCGAAATACTTCTCAGGAACGGTGAGGTCAGCGTTACCCATGTAACCCTTGCCCATCATGTAGGTATCCTGATAAATGAGGATGTGGTTCTTTGCACGGACGCCAGTGTTGACATCAGAGTAAGGAGCACCATTCCATTTAGCTTTAGGAGTATATTTTCCAAATGCTTTCATTACGTCACTGAGCTTGAGCAGTTCGCTCTCGCCATTGAGGACGTTGATAGCGTGCTGGCCAAGGCCTGCAGTAGCGGTATATCCATAGGAGAAAGCCCAGGTGCCGAAGCGACCGGCTCCACCCTTGGCAACGATTGAGGACTCAACCTTCTTCAAGATAGCGGTGAAATCACCAGCTTCTGCAGAGAGGTCGATGCCCAATGCTCCAGGATATCCCATCAGAGGACTGGGAAGGTCTGCTTCAATGAAGAATCCACCGTAGGTCAGCAGCTGCTTGAGCAGGGGCTCGGTGTGTGCATCATTGGTACAGAAGAACGCTGCATTCTGGCCATAGGACTCAATCCATGCGGGTACTTTTTCAAGGATGTACTGCTGAGCGCCGGCTACGCCGACATCACTGGTCGGATCAGGAGCGGTCTCTGCGACAAACTTCATTCCCAAGTCTTCACAAGCAACCTTCATGATCGCTGCACGGCGACTGAGAGTCTCATAGCTCATGTGTCTGGGGAAGGAGATGTGGACAAATGTATCACAGCCAAGTTCATGGGCAGTGCGGATGATCAGGTAACCACGGGCAATAAAGTCGTTGTTGACAGCAAGGTCAGCAGCGGTCTGGATTACACCTGGATCCTCGTGAGCCTCACCGGCGATACAGAGAACATCACTTCTCTTCTCTTTTACACGGCGGAAAGCTTCAGTTGTTCCAGGAATGGCCTGGTTTACAATGATGGCCTTGATTTTTGGGTCATCAGCGAGACCGGCGATAACACTGATGGTGGTCTCAGCCTCATCCATGAAGTTGTCAGGATAGGTCACGTGCTGGATCATTCCACCATCGTTGACAGAACCGTACTCTTCAATAAGGCGTTCTGCACCGCGGAGGTCATCTTCAGACTGTGATACCGTACCGGTGACAATACCGATGTGGAAATCTTTTCCAACTGGGGCAGTTTCTTTCGTTCCGGCAGCAAAAATCATGCCAGAAACAAGAAGCACGCAAAGAACAAGAGCAAACATCTTTTTCATTCTACTTCTCTCCTTTAGGGATAGTTATTCCTTATGATACTTAAAAGAGAGGTTACTTGCAAGAAAAGAATGATTTATTATGCATATAGCGGCTCATTTTTAGCATAAATATAGAAAAAAGAGCATATTCACCTAAATAAAGGTAACATATGCCCTAAAAACTTCAGAAACTTGTAAGGTTATTTCCCTGTAGGGGCAACAGCCTGCTGTCTGCGTACCTCATACAAGAGGATTCCCGCCGCTACAGATACATTCAACGAATCGATATGTCCGCTGGTGGGGATGGATACTATCTGGTCACACAGGGTCTTGGTCAAGTCTCTCATGCCCTTGCCCTCACTGCCCATGACCAGCACTGTCCTTTTGGGAAACACTGTCTTGTAGGTCTCTTTGCCAGCCATGTCCGCACCATATACCCAAAAGCCATTGCTCTTGAGGTTCTCGATCTCGCGGTTGAGGTTGGTGACCACAGCCATGGGAACATACTGGGCAGCTCCTGAGGAGACCTTCACCACGGTGGAGTTCGCCTGTGCGCTGCGCCTTTCAGGAATGACGACGAGCGAGACTGAAAACTGGTCAGCAGAGCGGAGAATTGCCCCGAGGTTCTGCGGATCTGTTATCTCATCGAGGACCAGCACCAGGGCACTTTCATCTTCCTTGAGCTTGGCACAAAAATCCTTGACGGTGCTGAGCTGGATCTTTGAGGTCCCTTTCTTGGCATCAACCAACTCCAAAACAGCACCCCGATGGTCCGCCTGGTCAACCATACGGTCCATCTCAACCTTGGCAATTTTCTTTATAAGCACTTTTCCTGTCAGCAGTGCCTGACGTTCCAAAGCTTCTGTATGGCCCCCCATTCCGCGACAAAGGTACAATACTGAACCTGAGGCGGCCTGTTTGAGGCTCTCTTCTATGGCGTGAAAGCCAAATATCTTCTCTCCCATTCTCTTCTCCTGGTCGGCAAAGCTTACTGTATTACTAAAATTTAGGCTACCTCATCGCTGAAGTAGCCTATCCTTCTAATCCTCAAATGGGACAGGAGTTGGCGAAGAGTCCTCACCAAGAGCTTTTGACAGTTCCTGCATGATTTTCTTTGCTTTTGAGTTCAACCGCTTGGGAACCTGTACAAGTAGCTTCAAGTACATATCACCGCGGTCGGTGGAGTTGAGCTTGGTAACGCCGCGCCCACGGACCCGGAGCATCTTGCCTGACTGCACACCACTGGGGATGGTCACCTTGATGGATTGTCCATCTATGGTCGGCACCTCAATATCGGTACCGAGGGAGGCTTGGGTGATGGAGATGGGAACCTGACAGAAAAGATCATAGTCCTGTCTGACAAAATACTTGTGAGCCTTCACATTTACATAGACGTACAAATCCCCTGAAGGACCTCCGTTTGCCCCGGCATCACCCATTCCACGAAGCACGACCCGGCTTCCATTGTCCACCCCGGCTGGGATGGTCACCTTGACCTTCTGCTGCTTGCGCTTCAGTCCGCTGCCATGGCATTCGGTACAGGGGTTCTCGATCACACGCCCATTACCATTACAGGTGGGGCAGGCGCTCGCTACGGCAAAGAAGCCGCTGTTACGCCTGACTTGCCCGCTACCATTACAGGTAGGACAGACCTTGGTCCCCGAGCCACCCTGGGCCCCAGAGCCGCTGCACCCCTCACAGGCAACCTGATGGGAGTAAGCGACCTCAACCTTCGTGCCGAAGGCAGCATCCTTAAAGTCAATTTCAATATCATAGCGTAGGGAAGAACCAGCCTCAGGTCCCCTCTGAGCACTTCTGCCCCCTTGGGTGCGGCCTCCGCCACCTCCGAAGAAGGAACTGAAGATGTCTTCAAACCCACCACCACCGCCACCAAAGCCACTACCGAAGATATCACTGAAATCCCGGTAGACATTGGAGTAGTCATGGCCTCCGCCGTTAGCCCCATCAAGGCCGGCAAAACCGAACTGATCGTACATCTGTCTCTTTTTTTCATCGGAGATGACATCATAGGCTTCGGTAGCCTCTTTAAAGCGCTCTTCAGCCTCCGAATTCCCTGGATTCCTATCCGGGTGATTGGCAATCGCGAGTTTGCGGTACGCTTTCTTTATCTCATCCAGTTGTGCCGTCTTTGCGACTCCAAGCACTTCATAATAATCTCGTTTCGCCACGGTGCGACTTCCTTCGAACAAATTGGCTAACAAACATCATGTCGGCCGGAGCCGACATGATGCAAAGCCTTTCTTCTATAGTAACCTGTTTGTGAAACCTTAGTCTACGACTTCGTAATCGGCATCTTCAACATTGTCGGTACCGGCATGCTTCTTAGGCTCGTCCCCATCAGTTGGAGATGGATCTTCAGGTCCACCCTCACCACCTTCCTGTGCAGCGGTGCTCTTATACACCTCTTCTGCCAACTTGTAGGCGGCCTGTTGGAGAGTTTCACTTGTTGCCTTGAGCTCTTCAGCAGAAGAACCCTCGTTCGCAAGCAGTGCCTTCAGATCAGTTATGGAGCTCTCAATAGCTGCCTTGTCTTCGGGAGTAATCTTATCCCCGTACTCCTTGAGAGACTTCTCCGTGGAGTAGACTAGGCTATCAGCCTCGTTGCGTGCATCAATGCGAGCGCGCTCCTTCTTATCCTCTTCAGCATGAGTTTCAGCTTCCCGAACCATCTTCTCGATCTCAGCCTCATTGAGGCCAGAGGAGCTTTCGATACGGATTTTCTGTTCCTTGCCAGTGCCTAGGTCTTTGGCTGACACATGTACGATACCATTGGCATCAATATCAAAGGTCACCTCTACCTGAGGGACTCCG
>CAZGOK010000035.1:0-13846 GCA_964527665.1 uncultured Sphaerochaeta sp. | reverse complement strand
AGCACGCGCTGTTGCACTTCCGTACATTCGGTAAAGCCGGCAGATGTGACGCCTTTGAGTACTTGCTCACTTAAGGGTAGTTCGGTAAATTTCATGGATCTATATATCGCCTTTATAAGAATTTGAAAATTGGGAGTTCGCAGGGGTCAACCAATGGGGACCCCACCAAACAACGATAGAGCAAAAATACACAATTGTCCACCTCCCCAAGGAAGGGGATGTCATGTCAAAGCGACCGCTGATACTCATAAGCCATCAAACAGTGGTGTATTTCTTGTACCGTCACAGGCAGTATCCACTCTTACGTTTGGCCTTTGCCTGGGCACACCTTGGCCGAGCTCTCGGGGCAGAGATTCACCGGCTCTCTGTACAGAAAATCTCAGCAACGGAAATAGTGCGAATAATTTTTGACATAAACTCAAAACCCATGCTATACTTTGCTTGCTGAAACGTTTTAGCAAGAAGGTTGATAGGTATGGCAGGAACTAGTCTGAAGAAAATAGCAGAAGAGGCAAAGGTCTCAGTGACCGTAGTATCCCTGGTACTCAACAATAAGGCCACTGAAGCTAGAATTGCAAAAGACACGCAAAATCGTATCCTTGCAATAGCTGAACGGGAAAACTATGTGCCAAATCGCCTTGCCAGTGCCTTGAAGTCAAAACACACAAAGATCCTTGGCATCGTAGTGCCCTTTACCCCTGTGGGATTCTTTGTGGAGCTTATTTATCATATCGAGCAGTACGCCATTACCAAAGGGTACCAGGCTATGGTCATCAACACCTTCAATGACGAAAAGAAGGAACAGGAATCCTTGAGCCTCTACCGCTCGGGTCTCTTTGATGGGATGTTCATAGCCTCGCTGAACAACACCTCTTCACGAAAAGGGGTCTATCAGGGGATGAAAAAAGCCTCCTTCCCCTTTGTCTTTGTCGACAGATATGCCGACGGGGTCCCAGCAGACATTATCTCTTCGGACCACTTCAAGGCATCGTACGACATGACTGCAAAGATGCTCGAAACAGGCAAGAGCGAGATACTGCTGCTGGACCGCTCAGGTCAGGCGGTAAACTCCACAGCAAAACTACGTAAAGAGGGATATATCGCCGCGATGAAGGACCATGGGAAGGAACCATGGATGCAATCCTTCATCCTGACAAGCGGGGAGAGCGAGCATGACACCAATTTGGCAGAGGTGCTGGAAAGCCTTCCCAAAAAGCCTGAAGCAATCTTCCTTCACTCGGGCTTCTACATGCCGCACCTTATCAAGGCGTACGGGGAGTCATCATTCAGTGCGAGCAAATCAGAATTCATGACGGTCGACAACTTTTCCTTTACCCAGGACCTTATAGTCCAGAAAAATCTGCTCGAACATGTTGTCGGTCATTTTCTCATCACAGTGCAGGATATCAAACAGATAGCAGAGATAGCCTGTGATACCTTGCTTGCACAAATAGAGGACAAGGACGGGGACGCAGAACCCAAGACCATCCACGTCCCGACCTATAGTTTCTGGGGGTAAATCCCAAGGCTTTGCCTTGGAAGAGATACAAAAGGAGAAAGAATCATGAAAAAGAGAGTTGTTTGGGCCATCACCCTACTCACTATCCTGGCCTTGTTCGTCGGCTGTGGAGCCAAAGAGGCACCTGCAGCAACAGCAGCCCCCGCAGCATCCGCCCCCGCAGCAGTAGCACCGGCACCAGCCCCTGCTCAGAAAGCAGCAACGTCAACCTTGCAGCAGATCAGAAATCGTGGGTACATCATTGCAGGCATCAACGCCAGCAACCCCGGCTTCGCCTACTTGCAGGAAGACGGCTCCTACCAGGGCTTCGAAGTTGACTTGGCAAAAGCCTTGAGCATTGCAGTCTTCGGCACCCCTGACAAGCTTGAGTTCAGACCCCTCACCTCCAAAGAGCGTTTCATCGCCCTGCAGAGTGGAGAAATCGACGTCCTGATCCGCACAGCAACCATCAACACCACGCGCGACACCGAGCTTGGACTGGACTTCACCACACCCTATTTCTATGATGGGCAGACCTTTGTGGTACGGGACAACATCGGCATCGACACCATGGAAGACCTTGAAGGAGCATCGATTGCAGTGCTGACCGGAAGCACCACCGAGACAAACCTTGCAGCCATCATGGCGAGCAAGAAGATCGAGTACCGCCCCCTGACATTTGAGAACCTTGATGAGATGAAGAGTGCCTTCATCAACGGACGAGTCGATGCTGTATCTGTGGACAAATCCTCTGCAGTGGTATTCCTTGCCCAGTTTGAAAATGCAGGAGACTTCAAGGGTCTTGAAGAGACCATCAGCAAGGAACCCCTTGGTATTGCAGTTCGTCATGGGGACAGCAACTGGAAGGACATCTGCCAATGGACGCTGTTCGCCCTCTTCTTCGGAGATGAGCATGCCATCACCAGTGCTAATGTCGACCAGGTGCTCGCAACAACCACCAGCCCTGAGATCAAGAATGTTTTGGGATCCGGCAAGGAACTCGGACCTATGATGGGACTTTCCAAAGACTGGGCCTACCAGGTGATCAAGCAGGCTGGCAACTATGGCGAGATCTTTGACAGGAACCTTGGAATACCCATGAAGGTGACCAGAGGCTACAACAAGCCTTGGAACCAGGGCGGACTATTCTACGCCAACCCGTTCAACTGATCATAATCTTCAAAGCTCCTGCCTCCTGTGAGGCGGGGGCATTTTCTAGGGCATGGAGGTCCGTATGCATTCTCAAAGCAAGAGCATCCCCCTTTGGCAAGACAAGTATAAGCGCCAAAGGCTCTCCCAATTCATCTTTGCCCTGGTCGTCATCATCCTGGTGGCTCTTATCTATGGCAATATTGTAGATTCACTTTCCAAGATAGGGATGATCCCTTCCCTCAAGTTCCTGCGGATGGTAAGCAACATTGATATCGGAGAGTCCGTCATTGAAGTAAGCAATACCTCCAGTAACCTGAGGATGATCGTTGCAGGGTTTTTGAACACCATCTCCATCGCATTCCTTGCCATTATATTCTCAACCATGCTCGGGCTCATCATCGCCTTGTGCAGGCTCTCCTCCAACTGGATCATCAACAAGTTGGCAGTGCTCTATATCGAGATCATACGAAACATCCCCCTGTTGCTGCTGTTGCTCATCTGGTATAGGGCTTTCTTCCTACGACTGCCGGGTATCAAGACCGGCATCATGGCCGGAGAGCGCCTTGGAGCAAACGGAGAGACACTACTCTCCTTCTCCCTCTCCAACCGCGGCATCAGCATGACGACTTACAAGCCAAATGAACATTTCAAACCCTGGCTTGTCTTCTTAGGCATCGCTTTTGTACTTGCAGTTGTCTTCTATATCTTTCTCAAAAGAAGAGAAAAGCTGACAGCCAAGGAACAGCACACCATCCTCTACCCCGTTCTGGCTTTCCTTGCAGTTGCAACTCTTTCTTACTTCATACTGCCAAATGCCGCCCTCACCAAGGAGGTTCCAGTGATGGGCAAGTTCAATATCTCCGGTGGGCTCCATGTCACAGCGGAGTGGTTCAGCCTGTTCTCCGGCCTGATCCTCTATACCTCAGCCTTCATAGCTGAGATATTCCGTGCAGGCATCCAGGGCATCCCCAAGGGTCAGATCGAAGCGGCTAGGTCCCTTGGCCTGAGTCATATGCAAACCATCCGCCTGGTCATCATCCCCCAAGCAAAGGTAGTGGTAATCCCCCCCCTGACAAGCCAGTTCCTCGGTGTTGCAAAGAACACCTCACTTGGTGTAGCCATAGGATTTCCCGACCTCTTTGCCATTACAGGGACCATAATCAACCAGACGGGAAGGGCTTTGGAGATGATCATACTGGTCATGGCCATCTATCTGGGACTGAGTTTGCTGACAAGCCTGGTCATGAACATCTATAACAAACGCGTACAGATAAAGGAGAGGTAGCATGGCCTTAGATAGTAAACACGACCCCTTCAAGACACCCAAGGAAATTGAGCATCCCCTGCTCTTTTGGGTACACAAGAACCTCTTCTCGTCCGTTCTCAACACTGCTTTGACCCTGCTCTCCCTGACGGTCCTCTACCTGCTGGTGACCAAATCCATCATCCCGCTCTTTTCCTGGGACTGGACGGTCATCTCGGCAAACCTCAAGCTCATCCTCACCGGCAGCTATCCCATGGACCAGCTGTGGCGGGTATGGTTCTGCCTCTGGTATGCAGCACTCTTCTTTGGGCTGACCTTCAGCATGAACAGGACAAGGCCTCCTAAGGTCATGTACCTCATCCTCATCTCCATCCTGTTCCTATCATTGCTCTCATTCAGCATGTTCAACAAGGTCAGCATGCTGTTGACTGCCCTGCTGCTATTTGTTTCATTCTTTGTGGGTGCACGATTGCCACAACAGAAAAAGACCATTCTGGTTGCAGGGGGCTGGATCGTATTGCTCCCTTTGAGCTTCTTCATCATCAGGGGGGTGGGAGGCTTCCTTCCTGTAGTAAAGACAAACCTCTGGGGAGGGCTGTTGCTCTCCTTACTGATAAGTCTGACCAGCATCTTCCTTTCCTTGCCCATCGGGCTCATGCTCGCCCTCGGGCGCAGAAGCTCCATGAAGGTGGTCAGGAGCATCTGCATCTTCCTCATTGAAACCATCCGTGGCGTCCCGCTGATAACCATCCTCTTCATCGGCTACCTCATCCTGCCGATGGCCCTGCCCCAAGGGTGGTCTCCTTCAGTCTTCATCAGGGCCCTGACAGGGGTGGTGCTCTTCCATAGTGCCTATATGGCTGAAGCCCTGCGAGGAGGACTGCAGGGGATCAGCAGGACCCAGTATGAGGCTGCGACCAGCCTAAACCTCGGACCGACGAAGACCATGGCCTTCATCATCCTGCCGCAGGTCCTCAAGCGCATGATACCGGTATTGGTCAATTCCTTTACCTCAGCGCTGAAGGATACAAGCCTCATCAGCATCATCGGCATGCTGGACCTCATCGGCATATCGACCTCCATTGTAAGCAACCCAAAATACCTCAACGGAAGTGCCCAGGTACTTTTCTTTGAAGGGGCCCTGTACTTCGTTCTCTGCTTCAGCATTTCAAAGGCAAGTATGGTGCTGGAGAAGAAGTTGGGCGTAACCGGAAAAACAAAATAAGTAAAGGAACCAAGTATGAAAGCAGATACACAGAAGAAAGAATTGATAGTCTGTAGGGATGTGCACAAATGGTATACCCCTGAATTTGAAGTGCTCAAGGGCATAACCCACACTATCTACCGCGGGGAGGTCTCTGTCATCATAGGCCCCTCTGGAAGCGGGAAATCAACCTTCATCAGGACCATCAACGCCCTGGAGGAGTACCAAAAGGGAGAGATCATCGTCGATGGCATCCCCTTGGACCATAACATCAAGAACATCAACAAGATCCGCAGCAAGATCGGGATGGTGTTCCAACAGTTCAACCTCTTCCCCCATCTGAGCGTACTGCACAACATCACCTTGGCTCCCATATGGATCCGCAAGCTGAGCAAGGATGAGGCAGAGACCCGTGCGATGGAACTGCTGGACCGGGTGGGTGTAAAGGCCCAGGCGTTGAAATATCCCAACCAGCTCTCCGGTGGAGAGCAGCAGAGGGTTGCCATAGCCCGCTCGCTTGCGATGGACCCCGAGCTCATGCTCTTTGACGAGCCTACCAGCGCCCTCGATCCCGAGATGATCAAGGAGGTGCTCGATGTCATGACAGAGCTCGCAGACAAGAGCATGACACTGCTGGTGGTGACCCATGAGCTCGGCTTTGCCAAGGCTGTAGCCGATAATGTCCTTTTCTTCGATGGAGGCAAGATAGTGGAGGCAGCTCCCCCCGATGAGTTCTTCAACAACCCCAAAAGTGACAGGACCAAGCTCTTCCTCTCTCAGATCCTCAACCATTAATACACCAGAAGGAATATACCATGAACATATTTGCCCATAGAGGCTATAGCGGAAAATACCCGGAGAACACCATGCTCGCCTTCGAGCAGGCGGTTGCCTCAGGGGCGCAAGGGATAGAGTTGGATGTACACCTCACTAAAGACGGCAAGCTTGTCATCATACACGACGAACTGCTGGCAAGGACAACGGGAAAAGAAGGAAGCGTCGAGGACTACACCCTCAAAGAGCTGATGAAAATCAATGCAGGCAAGCCCTTCAGCGACATGTTCGACCATACCCCCATTCCCAGTTTTGAACAGTACTGCACCTATATCAGGGACAAGGACATCATCAGCAATGTCGAGATAAAGACCAATATCCAATACTACGATGGGATAGAGGGATCTCTTACAGAAATGGTGAGGAAGTTTGATATGGGGGAGAAGGTCCTCTTTTCCTCCTTCAACTGGCTCTCAGCGGTGAAGATCAGAGAACTGAATCCTCACATTCCTTGTGGCTTGCTCTTCGAAGACCGCTCACTGCGACACATAGCATACCAGGCAAAGAGCATGGGCTTTGCCTTTGTACACCCCGATAAAAACCTCATTGACCAGGAGATGGTCGACGAGTGCAAGGCTTTGGGTATAGGCTTGAATGTATGGACGGTGAACGACAAGGAGAGTCTGGACAGGTTGGAAGCGTGGGAGGTCGATGGCATCATCACCAACTACCCCCCTACCTGCCGCCCCTAGTCCTCAAGCTCCCATGAGCGTACCAGCGCCTTAATGGCATTGGTACGGTCAAAGGGAGGGTTGAAAACTACACTGTCCACCCTTGAAAGAGGCATCGCAGCCATGCTGGTAGCAGAGATGAAAGCCTCATCATACAGGGATGCATGCAGATCCTTGGCAAGCGGTGCCTCATAGACAATCTCTATGCCCAAGTTCTTTGCTGCATCAATGATACGGTCCCGAGTTATCCCCAAGAGCACTTCATCGTCCTTAGCCGTATAGAGCTTGCCATCGGCGAAGGCAAAGAAATTGCTTCTTGTCCCTTCCAGGGCTTGGCCTTTACGGTCTATGAGCAGGGCCTCAAACCCTCCTTCTGAACGTGCCTTTTCCAGCGCCATGTAGTTGAGCAGAAGGTTCCCTGTCTTGCACGAGGGCATCAGGCGCTCACCTTCGTAGGTAATTGCACCAACTCCTTGGGTGTAATAGCTATCAGGATAAGTAAGCAGGGAGGCAGCTGTGATAAAACAGAGAGGCTCCTTGCCCCCAACCACAAGAATTCTTACAGAGGCCTCTTCCAACAGGTCAACCCTGATGAGCTCATGCACCCAGTCGGTGAGTTCGCCTGTGGTGAAGGGATGGGTAAGACCGATACCCATACACGAGTTTTCAAGCCTGATGAGGTGGTCCTCAAGATGCACAGGGTGGGACTCGACCACCCTGATGGATTCATAGGTGGAGAATCCAAACTGGACCTCCCTATTTGTTATAGGCAGGCAAGCCTCTTGTTCCAGGATTATCATGCCGTTGCGCACTGCGTGTTCTCTTACCATTGGGGGACCTTCTTTATCACGAGAGTATCTGTTCGTCTCTTCATCTGTTTTGTTTAGGGCATCTTGAGCAGCTCGCGTGGCTTGCTGCCGTTGGGAGGACCCACATAGCCGAGCTCCTCCATCAGTTCGATCAGACGGGCTGCACGGTTATACCCGATCTTCAGCCTTCTCTGCAGGTATGAGGCAGAGGCGCTCTTGCGTTCGACTACGATCGCAAGGGCCTCATCCAACAAAGCCTCGTCATCATTGCCATCCCCACTGTCAAAGCTGCTGCCACTGGAGACCGGCTCGTCATCCTCAAAGAAGGAGTCGTCGATAAAGTCGGCAACACCCTGTTTGGATGCAAACTGCACGACCTCTTCAACCTCCCTATCACTGAGGAATGCCCCCTGGATGCGTTCGGGGGTGGGGTCGCTGCTGGCAAGGTAGAGCATATCACCACGTCCGAGCAGCTTCTCAGCACCACCTTCATCGATGATGATGCGGCTGTCGGTGGTGCTGGTAACGGCAAAGGCAATACGGGTGGGTATGTTTGTCTTGATGACGCCGGTGATGACATCGACACTCGGCCTCTGGGTGGCAAGCACCAAATGGATACCAACCGCCCGGCTCATCGCAGCAAGGCGTGAGACCTTGTTCTCAAGCTCCTTGCCCACTGTGTGCATAAGGTCGGCGAACTCGTCGATCACCACAACGATGTACGGAAGTTTTTCACGGGCCAGACGCTCTTGGGTAATCTTCTCATTATATCCCAAGATATTCCTGGCGTTGATGCCCTGCAGCAGCCGATACCTGCGGTCCATCTCATACAGACAGAAATCGAAGGCCTTCAGGGTCTTCTTGGGATCGTGGATCACCGGGGTAAGCAGATGGGGGATGCCGTTGTAGATGCTCAGCTCGACTATCTTCGGGTCGACGAGGATCAGACGCACCTCCTTGGGGCTTCTTCTGAAGAGGATCGAGCAGATCATGGAATTGACACAGACACTCTTGCCGCTTCCGGTGGAACCGGCGATGAGCAGGTGGGGCGAGGTACTCACATCCATGACCACAGGCTCTCCCATAAGGTTCTTTCCAAGCACCATGGGAATGTTGTACTGCCGCTTATCCATGGCAGGGAGCATCTCCTTGAACCCGATGACATCCCGCTTTTTGTTGGGTATCTCGATGCCCACAGCGCTCTTGCCTGGAATGGGGGCCACGATACGCACCTGCTTGGCAGCGAGGGCCATGGCGATGTTGTCGGCAAGATTGACAATTGCATTTACCCGCACTCCGGGGGCGGGAAGGATCTCAAGCATGGTGACCGTCGGGCCCCTGACTATGTTGGTCAGCTCGACATGCACATTGAACTGCTCCAAGGTGGCAACCAGGATCCTGCCCCGTTCAAGGGTCTCTTCGTTGATCTCATTGCCTATCTTGGGATAGGTGACCAAAATTGATTCGGGAGGATACTGGTACGTGATCCTGTTGCGGTTGATCAGGGCGCTGGAGGGCCCTTCGGAACCTACCAGCCCCCCCACTCCGCTAGCGACCTCAAGGGCGTCCTCTTCGTCAGAGAGTTCAACGGGTACAGGGGCGTCTTCACTTGAGCCCCCATTGATAGGACGGGCCGTGCTCTGAGGGGCAAAGGGGCTGATGCCCTGGGCAACAGGGGGTTGCTCCTCGACTACGCTCTCCTTCTCAAATCGGGGAGGACGCACAGAGAGGATCCTCTCGCGGATGCGCAGAGGTTGGTCATCATCCCTATCCTGGGGCATCTTCACCCCCAGGGCAACAGCCTCAAGGCCGGATCTCTTCTCCTTTGAGGCTACCGCATCGGCGAGCATCCCCCGTGCCTTCCCCGTGGGCTCGGGCCTTGGCTCTACGGGGGTGGAGGGACCCTTGCCTACAGCTTCCAAGGCGCCTTGCAGAAATCCTGAGAGCTTTCCCAAGGTTTTTTTTTCTTCAGCAGGTTCTTGTTTTCTCTCAGCAGGTTCTAGCTTCTCTTTGGTTATTTCCTCTTTCCGAGCCCTATCCTCCGCTTCACGCTTCTCGTGCAGTTCGCGTTGCTTCATCTCCAGATAGGAAAGACCCTTGTTGCGGTCCAGCTCCCCCCTGATGGTATCAAGGGCCCCTACACTGACTATGCCCACATCAGAGGTGGGGTGTTCCTCAACATCAAGGATATGGTCGCCCTTAGGCTTCCTATCCCTTTTCTTGTGCAGGTTGCTCAGGGTTGGAACCTCGACTATAGGAGGAAATGAGAGCCTGTCATCACTGAGGATGTCCACTTCCGGCTCCACAGGCTTCTTGTGCAGGAGGACACTCTCCTCCTCGTCTGCACCCGTATCCTGTGCCTTGGCGAACCGCTTCTGAGCACGCTTGAAGGAGCGTCTCTGCCACAGGGAAAGGCTTCCCAGGTCTACATGCTCGCCACTGTTTGCCCTGCCAAGCAAAGCCTGGAACGCTTCTCTTCGTTGCTGACGTCGGTCAAGGCCGTCACCTATGAGGGTAAGGGTTACAAACAGGCCCATCTCCAGGAGGAAGAGGACAACCACCCTCAGCGAAGCCAAACGGGGTTCGGCATCAAAGGCGTAGAGCAAGGGTTGTAAAAACTGCGGCCTAGGACTGCCTTGCAGCATATAGGAGAGCACCAGCAGGGTGTAGAACATAAGGGCAGAAAGAGGGATGAAGACAAGCGAAAACTTCCTCTTGTTGCGGAAGGTAAAGCACATCCCGCTCCAGAGAAAGAGCATGCCAACAAAGGGCAGGAGAGCCAAGGGGGAGTCGGAAGCAAAGAATCCGACCCCTTTGGAGAGCAGGGCAAGGCCCTTCCCTACAAACTGGGGCGCCTTTCCCAATTGGGTGGCTGCCAGGGCAAAACCAAGCAACAGCCCAAGGATGAGCAGGACTACACCACCTGCCACTATATATTTGTTCGTCTTTTTTTTCACAACCATCTCCTCATAGCTTACTAACACCACACATCGGTGCAGGTATCAAGCTTTCTTCAGCAGACAGAGCATTCGCTCTGCATCCAGGTGTGGAACAAGGAGCGGGACCTCTGTAGGTATCCAGGAATTTGTGCATGTCTGGCGTACCTTCTGTAGCTCTTCGCTCAGGGAGGAGGCCTGCCCCTTGTAGGCACAGACCACCCCATCGGGGGTAAGGATGGGCCATACAAGATCGAGGATCTCAGACAGCGGACGAAATGCCCTGAAGGTTATCAGACCGAAGAGGCGGTCCACCTCCTTGAGGTCCCTATCAAGGACCTCCACCCTATCGCTGAGGCGGCATATGGCCAGGGCGTTGCGCAAAAATCCCACGCGCCTGCCCATACGCTCCACCAGCGTGAAGCTCTGATCGGGCATGGCAATGGCCAACGGGATGCCCGGTAGCCCCGCCCCCGAGCCGAGATCAGCAACCTGGGCATCGGGGCCAAGGGTGGCCAGAAGGCCCCTCATCACAGGAACAGCGCTCAGACTGTCTATGATGTGCCTGGTAACCAACTCCTCGCCTTGGGCACCTACCAGCTTGTAGACTGGGTTCCACAGCTCCAGTTCCGCTATGTATGCATTGAGCTGGTCCATCTGGGCCTTGTCAAAATCAATATCCAGAGCCTCGAGCGAGCTGGTGATAAGAGCATCATACCTACCCATTTCTGCCTCCCTTGTCCACATGGAGAATCAGGATGGCGACATCACCGTTGCGTACCCCACTGATCCTGGTGGCCTGGCCCACAGAGTGGGGCCTGATCTTCTTGAACTTCTCCCGTGATTCGGTGCTGAGCCCGTCCAGTGCGTCATAGTTGAAATCGGAGGGGATCTCCAAGCCTTCAAGCTTCTCAAACCGGGAGACCTGGCGGTCCTGGCGGTTTATGTACCCTGCGTACTTCACCTCAAGCTCAACCTGGTAGCGGATGGGCTCCTCAAACTGGGCGAGCTCTGCTATGACCTCCTGGAGGTTGCCCATAGAGATCTCAGGCATCTTCAGCGCCTCAAGGGCACTTTTGTGCCCATACCTGTGCTTGCCCAACAGATCCTTGACCGCTTCGATCTTCTCCAGCTTCGCCTTGAGGCGCAACAGGCTCTCTTCATCCTGCAACCCCACATCATAGCCCTTCTGCGTCAGACGCTGGTCACAGCTGTCATGGCGCAGGTTCAGGCGGTACTCGGCACGGGAGGTGAACATCCTGTAGGGTTCCTTCGTTCCCAACGTCACCAGGTCGTCGATGAGAACCCCGGTATACGCCTCATTGCGTGAAAGTATGAGTGGCTTCTCCCCCTTGAGCTTCTGGGCGGCATTGATGCCGGCCATAAGGCCCTGGCACGCTGCCTCCTCATAGCCACTGGTGCCATTGGTCTGCCCTGCGATGAAGAGGTTCTGGACATGCATGCTCTCCAGTGAGGGAAAGAGGTTCAACGGGTCGATGTAGTCATACTCCACCGCATAGCCTGGGCGCATGATCTGGGCATGTTCCAGCCCTGCAATGCTATGGATGTAGTCCCACTGGACATCCTCGGGCAAGGACGAGGATATCCCGTTGAGGTACATCTCCTCGGTTCCTGTCCCCTCTGGCTCCACAAATATCTGGTGGCGGTCACGGTCGGGAAAGCGCACCACCTTATCCTCGATGGAGGGGCAGTAGCGGGGCCCGAGCCCCACAATCTTCCCTCCATACAGGGGGGAGCGGTGGATGTTCCTCTCTATTATCTTATGCGTTTCCTCATTGGTCCAGGTGATGTGACAGGGAAGCATGGGGCGCTCGACACTGTCGTAGTCAAAGCTGAAGGGCATGAGCACAGGGTCCCCATCCTGGAGCTCCATCTTGGAGAAGTCCAGCGAGGAGGAGCGAACACGTGCGGGTGTGCCGGTCTTCATCCGACCCAGGGGGAAGCCTTTCTTGCGCAATGCATCACCCAAGCCGATGGCAGCAGGCTCGTCCAGGCGTCCATTGGGGGCATCATACTCGCCGATGAAAATCCTTCCATCCATGAAGGTGCCGGTGGTAAGGACAACGACCTTCGCCGATATGCTGTGCCCCCGTTCGGTCTTGACGCCGACAATGGTCCTACCCTCCTTGTCCAGCAGGATATCCACAACGGTATCCATGAAGAGGGCGAGGTTCGACTGTGCTTCCAGGGTCTCCTTGGCAAGGCGCGCATAGGTGAACTTGTCAGCCTGGGCACGGGGAGCCTGCACTGCAGGCCCGCGCCTTCGGTTGAGGATCCTGTACTGGATCATGGAGTGGTCTATCAAATGCGCCATCTCCCCGCCGAGGGCGTCCACTTCGCGCACGATGTTGCCCTTGGAGAGCCCGCCTATGGCGGGGTTGCACGAGAGCCTGCCGATCGAGTCGAGGTTCTGTGTTATCAGCAGCGTCCTATATCCTATTCTTGCCAGGGCGAGGCACGCCTCAATTCCAGCATGCCCCCCACCGACCACTATTGCTTCGTAATCCATCTTACTTCCCTACGCAGAAGCCGCTGAATATCTCTGTGAGTATATCCGCGGGGGTGACCTCCCCGGTAAGTTCACCGAGGTTCTGCATCGCCTCCCCGATCTCCACTGCAACTATGTCCAGCGGAACATCCGTATCCACAAGTGCCAGGGCACGGTCAAGGGCCGTTGCCGCACCGCCGAGGGCGAGGCTCTGGCGTTCGCTCTCAATGACAACCTGCTCATCGCCGGTAGAGCCAAAGCCTGCACCCAAGCGCTTGGCGATCGCCTCCACCAGGGCCTTGATGCCCGCTCCGCTCTGGGCGGAGATGGCAAGCTCGCCCGGAGGGGCCTTGAAGAGGTCGCTTTTGCTGTACACGATGAGGGTGCGCTCATCGCTAGGTGGGATGTGCCCCACCTCACTGCTGTCAACAAGGAAGACCACCAGGTCCGCCTGTCCTATGAGCTGTTCAGTCTTCCTGATCCCCGCACTCTCCAAGGTGTCCAGGCTCTCTCGCAACCCTGCAGTATCATACAGGCGCACCGGTATTCCTTCAATAAGACAGTCAGCCTCAATATAGTCGCGTGTGGTGCCCTTGATATCACTGACTATCGAACGGTCCTGCTTGAGCAGGAGGTTGAAGAGCGTGCTCTTGCCGACATTGGTAGCCCCGGCAAGGACGATCCTCGCCCCCTGGCCGTAGAGGCGTCCGACAGCGTATGTCGAAGCCAACAAGGAGAGGGCGTCCCTGATGGCCTCAAGCTCGGAGCGGGGAAAGGTGAAGTCATCAACCTCATCCTCGGCATAGTCGAGTTGGACCTCCACCCGGGCAAGAAGGGTCAGCAGCCTTCTCTTTGAGGCCTCTATCTGCTCTTTCAACCCACCGCTCAAACGCGAGAGGGCAAGGGCCTGGCTGCGTTCGCTTTGCGAGGCGACCAGCTCCTGCACAGCCTCAGCCTGGGTAAGGTCCA
>CAZGOK010000034.1:0-13899 GCA_964527665.1 uncultured Sphaerochaeta sp. | reverse complement strand
TTATGGCAATGTTCTTCTGGGTTGCATTTGTTGGAAGGCTCTACTGCTACTACTGTCCCTTAGGTACCTTGTTAGGATGGTTAGGGAAAGTAGGAGGTCAGAGAATAGCTACAAATGAAACCCATTGCATCCAGTGTGGAAAGTGTACTGCTGCCTGTCCGCTCTCCATTGATGTAAGGTCCTATGCCATGCACGGGCTCCCCATGGAAGATCTGAGCTGTGTCGGTTGCGGGCACTGTATTGACGCATGTCCCACTGAAACACTGAAATACAAGACCCGTTTTACACACTTCCTGGACGAGGCCCACCATAATCACTAATCCCTAGCTGATGTGACATGTGAATAAATCCATAGTATGACACTAGTAATACATTGACAAGTGTCGAAACCAAGTGGTAGGGTAAGCTTAGCAACAGGAAGGGCTTCATGGCAAGACGGATCTACAAGAGGCAGACAAGCAGCAAAAAGAGTATCTTCATCCCAATAGGGATTGGCCTTGCCCTATTTCTCCTGGCAGGATTTCTGATAATTTCCTATTTTGATGAATTCTATCATGCAGAAAAAACCCAGGAGGCGACTATACTTGCACAATCCTATGCAAACACCCTGGAATCGACCCTGGACGCCAGGGTCCTGCTTACCGAACAGCTTCATACGACCCTTCAAGTAGCAGGAAATATTGTATCCAAACAAGAAGAGCCCTTCTCAAACCAGATGCTCGCCGACCTAGCAATGCATTTGAATGTTGATGTGGTCTACCTTTATGACAAGGATGGGAGGATCGAATACTCCAGTGACAACCTCTATCCTGCTTGGATCGCCCCACAAGGCCATCCTGTCAGGGATTTCCTTGAAAGCGGCCTTGATCACAGTGTCGAAGCCATCAGGGCCGACAGCGAGGCTCCTGAAATGTTCTGGATGTACAGCTATCAACGGTATGGAGATGGCAAGCTGGTACAAAGCGGTATCCGTGCGGACAAGCTTGCCCAACTGTATGCCCACCTCAACGAGCAATGGTTTATTGACCAGATTGCACAGAACAGTCCCTTCACCCAAGTCGCATATATAAACCCTGACAACATCATTACAGCATCATCCATCCCCGCAGAGATAGGGCAGAGCATAGATGCAGACACCCTCGCTGAAGGTCCCACCCATCTTGCTTTTGATGAGGGAAGGCTTGACTGGCACCTGAAGCTCTACATCCCCATCCAGATTGATGGGGTGCAGTCGGGAATGCTCGCCTTCCTCTTCGACCTCTCCAACACCAACAGGCTCTTTGTCAGGATTGCGCTGACGACAACCTTTCTCCTGCTGGTGATCTTCATCCTTTTTTCCATCTCAGTCATCAACATAGCGAATAAGAACAAGCGTATCTTCACCGTTGCCTACTATGACGAGACAACCAAGCTGCCCAATATCCGCTATCTCAAGCGGGTACTCCAGGAAGAGGAGCACAAAAAGCTCGCCCTCATCATCATCAACCCCCTGCACTTCAAGCACATCAACCTCATCTATGGCTACACCTATGGTGATGAGCTTCTGCTCCTTATAGCCCAAAGCCTTGGGCGCATCGCAACCAAGGCGGCAGAGCTAGAGGTCTACCGCTTCAGTGACGACCAGTTCATCATCATGGTCAAGAACTACGAGTCACAGGAGGTGCTGCACACCCTATGCAGGCAGATCCTCTCCAACAATGAGGAAAGTGGAGCCTTGGGGTCCGTCGACTTTACCATCGGAGTGGTGGAGTGGGATAAGAAGGGTCTTGACTTTGACCTCATCATCAAGAGGGCATCCATAGCCTTGAGTGCGGCAACCAAGCGCAACCGCATCCGGTTCTATACAGAAGAGATTGAAGAGCAGATACTGCGACAGGACACCATCGAAACTGAGCTCAAGAGGGTGATCGCTGGAGAAAAGAGAATTCTCCACCTTGTCTACCAGCCGATAGTCGATGCAAAAAGCGGTTCCATCATAAGCTTTGAAGCCCTGGCCCGCATGCACAGCACCATCCTAGGCAGTGTGCCTCCCCTGGAATTCATTGCCATTGCAGAAGCAAGACACCTGATCATCACCCTGGGAAAGGTCATCCTGCAGGAGGCGGCGGCCTTCGTGAAGAAGCTAACAGAAAGAGGGTACACCTCCTACCCCATCGCCATCAATGTCTCGGCGATGCAGCTGCTGGACGAAACCTTTGTCGTTGCTATCCAAGACATAGCCACAGAGGCAGGGATACGGACCGAACAACTTGAAATGGAGCTGACCGAGTCAGTTTTCTCCAGCAATTTCGAATTCCTTTCCAAGCAGATGGAGAAGATCCATGCCTTGGGGATACGCATCGCCATAGATGACTTTGGCACCGGATTCTCCTCGCTGAACAGGCTGCAGGGGCTGGTTGTGGACACGCTGAAGCTGGACAAGCAGTTTGTCGACAAGCTTATGGACCCGAAGGCTTCAGGCATTTCATCCGACATCATCTCCATGGCCCATCACCTAGGCAAGCTGATCATTGCAGAGGGGGTAGAGACAAAGGAGCAGCAGCATACGCTACTGGGCATGGGGTGTAACTTCATGCAGGGCTACCTGTTCAGCAGGCCCGTTGGGGAAGAAGAGGCTATCGCCCTCCTTAGCCGACAGAGGGGCGATAGCTGACAAAGCCCCCACCGCGCGTTGTGCTCTCAAGCCAGAGGCCCAGATCGATCTTCCATTCCTGCGAAGCATCAAAGAGCGTGGCAAGGAGGGGTTGGCCCTCCCCTTCCTGCTCAATACCAACGAGGGTGACCCAGTGCCACTCATCAAGATTGGTCACAGACCCTTTGGAGAGGTTGAGAAACGCTACAGGAGAGTCGGCCTCGAAGGAGGAGACCAAGAACTCAACCACCTGTGCAAGGGAGGGTCTCTTCTCCTTTGCCTTGGCGATCTTCAAGCTCTGTGCCGAGAGGGACAAGGGAATCTGGGGTAAAAAAACATCGACTCCACGGGTAAACTGGCTGAGCAGATGCACTCCCATGATCCCGGGGGTAATGAGCTTCCACATCTGTTGCATCAGAAGGACCGCCTGCTCCTGGTCAATGGGGCGCCTCTCTTGCCGTTGGAGGAAGTAGAGCATCAGGTTGCTTGCCGTTGTCGGGCCGCACCCCGCCCTCCTCTGCCAGAGGGCGGGGTACCACTCCTGGTCAGAGCCATAGGCTAAGGTTCCCAGCGGTCCTAGGATATGCAGATATTCCGGATTTCTGATTGCGCTCTTGATCAACGGTGTTCTCACTGTACTGTCCCATAGGGCCAGTTTATGATCCCACCAAAGTCATAGACTTCGGTATAGCCGAGGGCGAGCAGCTTCTTGCTTGCCTGGGCACTTCGCGCCCCGCTTCTGCAGTAGACCAGGATGGTTGCGTCAAGGTCAGGCAAGGCGGAGGGGTTTTCTCCCTTGATGGTCTCGTTCGCTATGTTGATGGCATCCTTGATGTGTCCTGCACTGAATTCACCTGGGGTGCGTACATCCACGATGGTCACCCTTTGGCCGCCATCGATCATCGTCTTGGCCTGTTCGGCCAATATCTTGCGATAGGGGGCTTTCTTGCCCTGAACCGTGGAGGTTTCAGCTGTTCCTTGTGCAAAGGTGCGCGATACAAAGAACAGTAGCAGCAGGATGATTATGATGGCCACTATGATAATGAACGTTTTATTCATGATAGGATCTCCTAGCAATAAGATGGCAATTCTCCTCTTGATGGTCAAGAGAATAATTGCCATAAACAACAAACTATACTAAAGAAAGGGACAGGACCCTCTCTTATGGCTCCAGAACGTCCTTCTCAAGCTGGCTTTCCAGGTATGCCATCATCAGGTCGGCCTTGGCCTGCTCCATCTCAAGCTTGCGCTCCAAGGCCTCTGTCTGCTGCTTGTAGGCATCCTTGAGGTTTTTTATGGGATATGATGAGAGGACCCAGACCGTTTCGTCAGGGGCGGTATAGCGTTCTGCAACCGAGACGCCGCGAAGGGCTATGTTGACAGTCTGCACGCTCAGGTTCTGCAGCACCTCAAGCATCTGCTTGTTTCTCAACGTTTCACCGGCTTCCTCGACAAAGGTCACCAGGGCATTGTCCACGGTTGTGGAAGCCCATCGACCGATGGCATCCTTTGCACCGGACTCGGCCCTCAGGAGGCTGAGCTGGGGAGTCGACTGCTTCGCCGAGCCCACTTCGTAGTGCAGGGTGCGGGTGCTCTTAGGGGTGGAGGTGGTCCAGTAGGGGGACCCGTCGGCATTGGACTTGGGCGTTGACGCACAGCTTGCGAGGGCGAGCATCAGGCTGACTATGCATACGAGGGCAAGATATTTCCTGTTCATTGGGTAGCTCCTTATTCTATGATGGAGGCAAGGCTCCAGTAGGTATCACATTCCTTGTCGTAATAGCGGTCCACAATGGTAAAGCCCAGAAGGAGGCCCCGCTGAGCCTGGTAGAGGATGTTGTCCATGCTGCTTGCACTGCCTTCGCGTGTGGTGACGAGCCCTTTTGTGAAGGCGTGCTCGGTGTAGAGGTCCAGCAGGTTCTGTGCAGCGGAGAAGTCTGATGCCTCCAGCGAATCATTGAGGAAATAGTATGCCTTGCTGCTACCGATGCCGAACCTATAACCATCGACTTTGGGAAGATGCGCAAGCCAGTCAGGCTTCCCTCCCTCACCAAAGGTGGCTTTGTAGCTTCTCTTTGCAGGGGGATTAGCCTGGTAGCGCGCCTTCACCACAGAGCCTGCCTGTGCATCGAACAGGATGGAGAGCACCTCAAGGGCATCGACAACTTCGGTGAGGCTCTTGTCGTCATAGTAGGCTTTTTCTCTCTGGGCAAAGGAAAGAAGGCCCACGCTGCCACTCGACTGCATCACAAGGCGGTTGTCCAAGGCAAGCGCCCTCTCAAGGAGGATGCTCTTCGCGCAGGCAAGGATAGCCTCCTGTACCATGCGTTCCTTGGTGGAGTACGGCCCTGAAACCCCCACGTAGACATTAGCAGGATGGCTTCCCAGGTCAAGCAGAGCAAGTGCACTCTCCTCACGTTGCATGTCGGCACCCCCACCTGTCGTGGTGGAGCATCCAGTCAGCATAAGAAGGAGAGTGCAGAAGATCAAAATTCTACGCATTGGTTAGCGGTCTGCACTTTTCAAAAGGTTTGCAAAGGCATCCTTCATCTTGGCATTTGCAGCGGCAGCTGCATCGCTTTCGACAAAGGCCTCTGCAACAGCTTCAGCCGCAGGCTCAAAACTCTTCTCTATATTTACCAGGGGGATGGAGCAGAGAACCCATACGCCATTGTCAGCATCAATCCACATCTCTTCGGTGGTGACCCCCGACAGCGTTGCCTCGGCAACCTGCTGGCTGATGGACTCCATGGCATCCATGGCCTGGCGATTGTCCCCGCTTCCGGCATCATTGACATAGGTTACTACCACTTCCTTGACGGTTGTGCTTACCCATGCGGCAATCTTGTTCTTCGCCTCGACGGTAGCGCGCTTGATGGAGATCTGCTTGTTGCTCATCTTTCCATAGCCAGACTCGTAGTGCATATCCTGACTCGACACTGTCTTGTAGACCCAATCAGGCTGAGGGATGCCATCGGCACCAAGGACGATGGTCTTGGCTGGTGCAGGTGGTGGACCATCTTTGGCTACTGTTGCACATCCGCTCAGACCAAACACCAACACAAGGGCAACAAGTGCGAATACAATCTTCTTCATGAGAGACCTCCAATAAGAGAAATATTACTTCGTATCCCCAAGCCTTTCCTGCAAGAGGGTGAAGAACTCCAAAAGTGATCCTGTGGTTGCCTGGATCAGGGCTTTCTTCTCGGCTTCAGCAATGCTCATCGCCGCCTCACGTTCATTCTTCTGATAGGAAAAAAGTGTGGCTCTGCTGCTGTTGAGCTGGGCAGAGAGCGTGTAGCGTGCATATTTGTACGGGCTGTTCTCAAGTTCAAGGGGTGTGCACCTGTACTGCAGCTCTAAGAAGGCTGTAGGATTCCCATCCAAAGGGACGACAGCGAAGCCAAGGGATCCCAAGCTCTGGGCGAAGGCGGAGAACAGTACATCATGGTCACCTAGGCTATCGACTGCTATGGCGATCTTTACCGATGAGGCAAGGCCGGCCAACTCCCGCTCCAAGGGTATCAGAGTGGAGCTCTGGCCCATTTTCACCAGGACCTGCATCTGGTCATAGAGGTTTTGCTGCCTGTGGGCAAAGGAGAGAGCCTTCCTGAGGATGAAATAGCGCTCCAGAGGTTCGGACACAGCCATCATCGATCGCCTGACCGTCATGATGGAGAGGTCAAGCTCATTGATCTCATTCTGATAGAGTGCGGCAGTCTTCTTGCGGTTGAGCGCTATCCTGACATATACCCGGGCATTGTCATCGATATAGGTGTTCACCACCTCGGTTCCGACAATCTTGTCGGTAACCGAAGAGACACTGCCCTGGTCCACCATCTCGGAGAGCTCGGTAAACTTCAGCTCTCCTGTTCCGTCATCCTGGGCTGTCGAGCGAGAAAGGACGGTGGTGACAGAACGCACCTGGGCATTGAATACCTGGGACAGCGAGGCGAGTGCGGCATCGGAAGCCTTCTCCCTGGAAGAGCCGCTGCCTACGGCACACAGATAGAGGTCCTCGCTGTACTGCTTGTCATACAGCGTATCAAGCCAGCGGGGGGTACTCTCCTTGCCAGGGGAGGCACAGCCGCTGAGCAAGAGGAGTGTGACAGCGCCCAAGAGAAAAAGAGGGATTGCTTTGAACTGTTTCATGAAGGCCCCTCCGTAGGTCAAAACTTGTACTTGCTCTGCTTGACCATCTTCTTGATGGTATCCTCACCGACCCATACCTTCTGGTTGGTCTCGATGTTGATCAGTTCGGCTGAGACGTAGTAGGTCCTCACCGATTTCCCTCCAACCTGGTCCAGGTTGGTCCTCACAGCGCCTTGGAGGAGGAAGTCTGCTCCGATCTCCTTGCCCAGGGCCTTTGCAGTCGATTCGCTAGCAAAATACTGCTGCTCCTCGCGCTCATCGCGCACAGTCGCCCTGAAGGCTATGTCGGCGACCATGTCAACCTTGCCTGAGTTGATGAGGGCCATCTCGTAGCGCTTGGCAATGATGGAGGTATCGATATGTTCGCTGCTTCTGTTCAGGAAGCTGCCTACTATCACCACGGGGTTTTTCATGTTCTTCATCCTGAACTTGTCCAACCAGGGCGAGCTCAGGCTGTCCTCGACCAGGGAGGAGGCTACAAGCCGGATGTCGGTATCATTCCAGTTACCGCTGAGATCAATATCAGCATCTGATGCAAGCCTGTCCACCGAGACTGTGGATTGACAGGATACCAGCAGAGCAAGCACCACCAGAAGAAGAAGACCCAGACGTACCTTATTTTTCATATATACACTCCCTTTCAACGAATACTCTTGATTATATACTAGGATAGGAGCGGTCGAAACCATACATTCCCCTAAAATACACAACTATTGTACAATATCTATCTCCAAAACAGCACCCAGTAAGGTTGGGTTACACCCAACCCATGCCCATAGTACAATATGATGGGGTTACAGTGCAAATACATTCACCGATTATTGTTCTTGTAGACGAGTTGTTTGTACCTGCCCAATGGTTTTTTGTTGCATCACACCATCAATAATGGTACATTTTTTACGACACTATGGTACATTTGCTGGACAATATACGTAAGGATTATGAAAAAATGAGAAAATTGGCATGGGCTCCCGTTCTTTTCCTTATCCTCCTCTTGGGAGGATGTTCCTCGGTCATCGACATATCCAGCACCGAAAAACTCTACACACAGGGGAACTTTCCCGGGGCCTATGCAAGCCTGCTCTCCAAAAGGGAGGCTATCATACAAAAGCAGGGTTCCCTCATCATGGACCTGGATGCAGGGCTTCTCTCCCGCCTGACAGGGGAATATAAGCTCTCCAATGAGCAGCTCTCCTCATCGGAGAGGAAGATACTCGAAGCCTATACAGAGAGTGTCAGCGCTAACCTTGCATCCTTCATCGTCAACGACAATACCCGTGACTACCAAGGTGAAGCGTACGAGGATATCTACATCAATATATTCAAGGCACTGAACTACGTACACCTTGGGCAAGCGGAGTCAGCTCTTGTCGAGCTGAACCGATCGATCGAGAAACAGACCTTTCTTAAGCAGAAGTATGAAACCCAGAAAAAGAAAGTCGCCACCTATGCAGACAGCAAGGGGGTCAAGGATGGCACCCTTGAGACCTATTCTATGGCATTCTCCTCTTCGGCACTGGCAAATTACCTGAGCATGGTCCTGGCAAGGGGGATCGGTGATGAGAACCTGTTCCGCTACTCCCTGAACCAAGTAGAGCGCTCGTTTCAGACCCAGCCAACCCTCTACCCCTTTGCAATCCCCACCTCCCTGAAAGAGGAGCAATCTCCCATCCCCCAAGACAAGGGAAGACTCAACCTGGTTGCATTCAACGGCTTGTCCCCTCAGAAATTTGAGGCGGTGGAGAGCATCTACGTCTCTAGGAACAACTATGCAAAGATAGCCTACCCTGTCATGGTTGAGAAAAGATCCCCTATCCAGAGGGTGGTTGTATCCTTGGATGACGGAAGAAGCCTCCAACTGGAAAAGCTTGAAAGCATCAGTTCCATAGCCCTTGAGACATTCAAGGCATCCTCTTCCCTCTCCAGGCTGAAGGCGGTGACCCGTTCGACCCTGAAGGCCTTGGGCATAGCTGTCTATGATGAAGTCACCAGTCAGAAAAGCAACGGCAAGACTGTGGGCGAAGAGGTGCTGGGTTGGCTGATGAAAATAGCCAACTATGCAAGTGAAAGCGCTGATGTGCGCTCATCGCACTTCCTTCCTGCCACTGCGTGGGTAGGAGGGGCCAACCTTGAGCCGGGAGTCTACACCCTCCATGTTGCATTCCAGGACGGGGGGGGAAGGACCATCTATACCCAGACCATCCCCAAGGTGGAGGTGCGTCTCTCTCAGGCAAACCTAGCCGAGGCGACCTGCCCCCTGTAAAAGAGAACTCCCCCAGACGCCTGAGGGAGCATACAGTATACGGGAAGGGTTCAGTCATCATCCTTTTCCAAGATCATATCCTGTTCCTCAGAACGGTGTTCTCTTTTCTTGGCTTTGGGTGGCACTACCCTCTCCTGGTCATCCCAGTCGGGAACAGCTTCACGGTCGATGGGTTTTCTGATGGTTTCACGTTTCTTGTTCACATTTCGCTCCTTAGCCAGATCTGGCATTGTTCGATTGCAAAACATAGGGTATTGAGCTGTTGGAACAACAGCCAAAGGATATTGAGACCCTTGATTCTCTTTTTTGTATTCTTGTCATATCCTCTCTATAGAATCATACAGGAAGCTCCATTCGTCAAGGGTGTGATGCCCTATTTTTTCCTATGCAAAGCACCCCTTTGGTGCTACCCTGGAACCATGGCAAACAACTGGACAGAGCAGCAGGATATCATAGCGCTGTTTTTGTATACTCTCCTGCCTTCAGGGAAATGGGATAAGGACAATCCCACTATCAAGGAGTATGCCGCCCTGATCAAACGGACCCCTGATGCTGTCGTATTCAAGCTGGGGAACCTGCGTAGCCTGGACAACTCCCACCAGAGCAAGGGCCTTGCAAACTGCAGCAAGACGGACCGCCAGGTATGGAACCAGTATCTCAACAGGCCGTATGAGCTGGTGGCAGCGTACGAAGAGAGCATACGCCTATTCAGCTCTGATGATTCCTACGCAGCAGAGAGCAGAATCCTGCTGCCTTTCAGCGAGAACTGTGACAGTGATGAGCCTGATTATTCAGAGCGGGACTTCTATGGATGGGTTGCAAGGCGCAAAGGACAAAAAGCCTTCCGCTTCGCCTTGCTCTCCAACTACAAGTTCCAATGCTGTCTTTCGGGTGTCACCACCGCCCGGATGCTGCTAGCCAGCCATATAGTGCCTTGGAGCCAAGACCAGACCAACCGGACCAATCCCCAGAATGGGTTGCTGCTCAACCCCCTGCTGGACAGGGCGTTCGACAAAGGCCTCATAACCTTCTCGCCTCAGACCTATGAGGCCATCATCACAGAAAAGAGCAAGGACAACGCCCTGGTAGAGCTTCTTACCCAGTTCAAGGGCAAGAGGATCATGTTGCCCAACAATCCGGTGCGATGGCCAAAAAAAGAGTTCCTCGAGTACCATAACGACACGATCTTCAACTCAAGGGAAGAGAGCCTTCCCTTCACAACACCAGAATTCTCCTACTAGCCGATCGCTGAAACCCTAGGCACCCCTTCCGCAGCGAGCTTCTCTATGATGTAGGAGTAGAGTTCCTGAGGGACGCTTTCCGGCAAACGGAACACCATCTCCACCATGGGAAGGATCTTCCCCTTGTCATCAATGATGGTTTTCTGCACATTGGTCAAAAACTTCGTTTTGCCCAAATAATAAAATGCTCTACCCTCATCATTGCTTTTCTGCACAAACAGGAATGTTTGCATCGGACCCTTCTCACCTCGGATATAGGGGGGCTCAGAGCCATTGATCTTCACATTGTTTCGAGTGGCCCACTGAAACAGGTTGCGAGAGAGAAACTCGTCTGGATAGTCAGTACTTGCGTTTATCGTTTCCTTCTTCTTGTGGTAGGTCACAAACAGGGGGCAGGTTCCGGTTGGCTTATGGACCTTGTACCCATAGGTGGTTGAAGATTCGTCCTTCTCCCAATGCAAGAGGCGGCATACATCCTGGCGGGTATACTTCTGATACAGGACCAGGTCGTGCTCGTCCCTGCCCTCCAGGTAGTGCTGCCTGTACTCAAACTCGCCAAAGGCGAGGATGTCCGCAACTTCCCTCTGGTAGGTCTCATTTTCCAACAGTGTAAGGAATGCATCGGTTGGGACCAAAAAGCCGTCTTGTAAAGTGCAGTACCAGAGGTTGCCAAAGGAAGCAATCTGAGCCTTCTGAAAGAATCCCCCTTGCAGCATGGCAATTGCAGACAAAATCGAAGCCTCGGATGCAACAAAGCCATATGCCACATCAAGGAGCCCAACCAAGGTCTGCAGACCTAGGGCTGGGTGTTTGTTCATCAGGGATGCTATGATCATCGCCTCATGGGGGCGCTTTCCATTGCACAGTACCTTGGAGAGAAAAGCGAGGCTCTGCAGGTGCAAAGGTGAAAGCCCGCCATGTCCGGAGCCCTCCATAGCGAGCTTGAAGGCGGCGAAGCTCAAGGATTTCTCAATGAACAGGAAGGGAGAGACCCCATCCAAACGAACAAAATCCATCATGGTCGGAATCCCTCCTATCCGCCCCTTGACCTTCAGATACTCTTCCTTGAGGAACTTCAAGTATTGGAATGGGGCTGCGTTGATCGCCTCATAAATCCTCTCTTGTGCAATCTTGTCAAAGTTCACCGTGGAGCAGCCCTGTATGCCCAGGCTCCCCCCGCTGACAAACCTGCGCAAGGAATCCTTCTTATAGCTGTTGTCCCCGTATAGGGCTATAGGAATCATATAATTATTGGCATAGTTCGCTATAAAATCGATTACAGTCAGATATTCTTTTCCTGGAAACTTGCGCAAGCCTCGACCCAACTGCTGGACAAAGATGATGGCTGACTTGGTAGGCCTGATCATCACCACCTGGTTCAACGAGGGGATGTCCACCCCCTCGTTGAAGATATCCACAGTGACCAGGTATTCAAGCATCCCCTCCCCCCCATCCATCTCTAGGCGGGCAAAGGCATCATCACGCTCGGCAAGGCCATCGCTGCCGCTGAGGGAAAGGGCTTTCAGACCCAGAGAGCACAGTCCATCGGCGAGCAAGCGGGCATCGGCATTACGGCTACAAAATACCAGGCCGCGGCGGCGATACGATCCAATGCTGTAGCGGTCGAGCATCTGCTTGATCTTCACGATCCTCGAGCCCATCTCCAGGGATGAGAAGCGTGACAGATCTTCAAGGCTTTCGCCGTCAACGCTCAGATCCGAGATGCCGTAGTAGTGGAAGGGGCAGAGCAGATCGGCTTCCAAGGCCTTGTGCAGCCTGATCTCGTAAGCGATGTTGTGGTCAAAGAGGCTGTAAATGTCAAAATCATCGTTGCGCTCAGGGGTTGCCGTCATGCCCAGCAGAAATGCCGGCTTGAAATAGCTGATGACCTTACGGTAGGAGGGGGCACCTCCCCTGTGGACCTCATCGACGACAATATAGTCAAAATGGTCAGGGGAGAAGGAGTGGAGCACCTCATCCTGGGAGAGGGTCTGTATCATGCAAAAGAGGTACTGCACACCAACGTCTGCCTCCCCTCCTCCCAACAGGCCGCAAGTGATATCTTCGCCGAGTATCTGTTTGAACTTCTTCATTGAGGCTTCGGCTATCTGAAGCCTGTGCACTATGAACAGGAACTTCCTAGGTCTCTGCACCTGCACGTCAAACGCTGCAAGAAAGGTCTTTCCCGTACCTGTAGCTGAGATGAGCAGGGCCTTGGACTCTCCGCCAAGGCGCAGAGCGTCCAAAGCTGCCAGTGCCTCGGCTTGCATGATGTTGGGCACTATCTCACTATCACAGCTAGCCCTTTCAGGGAGGGGAAGGCCAGCAAGGATGGGGATGAAGGAGGGATCATTTCTATGGCTGTCATAGATTTTCCTGTAGTGTGCCAACCAAAGGGGGCTGACCTCTACAGCGTCTTCCCAGACCAGTGAAAACTCCTGGCTCATCTTCTTGAGCAGTTCCCCCTCGGTGAGGGAGACCAACTGCACGTTCCACTCCCTGTTGGTCGCAAGGGCCTGATGGGTGATGTTGGAGCTTCCCAGTACCAGCGAGGAGTAGCCTTGGTCACTGTGGTGGAACAGGTACCCCTTTGCATGGAAGGGGTTTTCGCAATAGACGCGCACCTCTATGTTGGGAAAGGCATGCATGAGGTGCTCAATGGCATCGGGGTCGGTGAAGCTCAGGTAGTCTGAGGTAAGGACCCTACCACTGACCCCCCGCGCCTGTGCATCATGAAGGCCCTGCTGCAGCATAGCGAGCCCCCCTTTGGTAATGAATGCAACAGAGAACTCAAAGGAGGAGCACCTGTCCAGCTCCTTGAGCAAGGCCGTGAGCACCTTGCTCCTCGGGGGGTCGTTCAGCACCAGACGGGGCCTGTACTCACCTGAAGACCCTATGCAGGCATCAAGGAATCCGGTCTCAAGGCTCTTGGGAAGCAGGTCCTGCACACGGCGGCTCATCCGCTACTCCAACAAGGCAGAGACTGCCTTGACTATGGGCAGGTCGGCTTCCGCCCACGGGACAGAGGCGAGCTCACTTTTTCCCAACCACTTGGAGGCGAGGTGTTCACTGAGGATGGGCTGCCCACCTACCAATTCACACAGATACCCATGCAGTGTCAGGCTGAAGGTCCTGTACTGGTGCTCGACGCTGACCAGAGGCCTCAGGACCCTGACCTCTGTGCCGAGCTCCTCAAGGATCTCCCTTACTATAGCCTCTTCACCGCACTCCCCCCGTTCCAGCTTTCCGCCGGGAAACTCCCATTTCCTCGCCAGCTCCCCGCCATCACCACGTTGGGCTGCAAAGACGGTGTTGTCCCGTATGATCACCGCAGCCGCCACCTCTATATGTTTCATTCTTTCTTCCTCTGCTGCCATCTTAGCAGCTGTCCAGGCTATGATCCAGGAGAAACAGAATCTTTATCAATTTGCTCCGAATGTTGCTCACTGCTAGGAATGTAGACATATTGCAAAGATTCAGATCAAAAATACCTACATTATCACAATGATTTGCAACTACTCGAAGTGCCTAGATTGACACAACCCTCCACTCATGGTAATATGCAGTTGCTTTAGTTTTTTGAGTTGCAGCTAGTCCGTTTTCCTATCTTA
>CAZGOK010000033.1:0-14435 GCA_964527665.1 uncultured Sphaerochaeta sp. | reverse complement strand
CGTGCTAAGCGTTAGCCGTAGCAGCTTGGGTGTTGATATCTATCATACGCACTTGTTTTACCCTAGGTTTCCTGTTCTATTTTAGCATAAAGTATATGTAGTTTCTGGGCCGCTACCTAGTTTTACTACTACATTTTTATTAATCAGCGTATTAAGAATTCGTAACAGTTTAGATTTGTTGTATCCGGTTGCTAGTTCTAGCTCTCTTCGGCTAAGTTCACCTTGATTGTTTAAAAGAGTATACACAATCTCCTCGTCTTCTGTTATCTGTGATAGTTTTGTCTCAATCAATGGTAAGGTTATCCTTATACTGTTACTACTGATCTCAAAATTAGGCTTGAATCTGTTATCCTTGTATGCATGAATTATTCTTGGTATACCAGTACCAAACTGTTCTATTATCTGTAATCTAAAAAATACGCCAGCAATAATAGGGTTTCTTGCTAATGATACATTGCCACGTAGATACTCTGCTTTTGTTATACTTGAGGGTAAACCCCCAGGGGAGTCAATCACTATGCTATCTTCATACATGGAAATTTTTATATGTGCATCAATATCCCACGCTCTGTGTACTAGTGCATTTGCTAGTGATTCCCTAAAAGCTTCCTTAGGAAGCAACTCTTTTTTTATACGGACAAACCCGTCGATTTCTTCATATGTATAATATCTTTCAAACACTTCAATTGCTTCATAATACAGTCTCAGTATAGAAGTTTTATGGAGTGTTGTTCTGTATAGTATTTGGTTGATGTCTTTTCCAAATTTTACTATATCGATACCACAATGCTCACAATCATTGGTATCTGCTAATAGTTTTCCTGCAATATTGAAATACCCCTTTTTGTCATAGAGGAGTAAGGTCCTCAATACATCTATGGTCATAGCATCTATGCCCACCTTACTTTTGAGATCTTCTTCCAGAATGGTAAAATCTAAATCTTGTATGGATGATTGTAAACTTTCATATTGTATATTCATTCCTTCCAAAATCAGTCTATGCAACTCTAATCGATCGACTTCCAACGTTGATGTATTGGATCTTCTATATGCCTTCCCATGATAATAATAAGGGGTATTGTTCTCTTTGCTCACGGTTAGGACTATGATTTCCTTATCCTGTAAAACCTTTGATTCCAGTGTATAAGAAGGTACAGGATCTATAGAGTCATTAATCATATGTTCTATTTGCAAGTACATGGTATCGGAACCTTGTATCCCTACAACCTCACCATTATCATTGACTCCAAAGAGTATTTTTCCATCATGGTAATTGGCAAATGCGCTTACAGTTTTGAGAAATGACCTTGAAATCTTCTCTTTAAATTCTAGATTGAATTTTTCTCTTTCAAACATACTCTGTTTTTCCTTATAACTGACATGTACAGCATAGCATTATCTCACCAGTAGTGCAACGATAGAGCTATCGTTGCATGTATCGTTGCAAAATAGAGCGATGTGTCACGTATCGTTGCACATCGATTGAATCGTTAGAACAACTGCCCTTGAAAAATCTAATATACTATGGGCTCTTGTACGACTAAGCTGCTTGGATCTTCTCATCTTGTAGAGCCTCTTTCTAAAAATACACTTTCAAGTTTTTCTTGGATAATCCTCTTGTTTCCAAATCGACCATCCTCTTTTCTTCTTGATACCTTCTGCTATTCAGTTTACTGTATAAATACCACAACAAAGAGGTTACCAAATGGATGGCAAACGCATTCAAGAAGATATACAGAGGCTGAAAACCAGCGCTACCAAGCTTTCCGGTAGCAGTGAGGCGGTTCGCAATGCCCTGCTGCTCGCTATTGGGGAAGGTCTTTCTCGGTCTTGGCCCCTGATCAAAGCTGCAAATCAAAAGGACGTGCAAGAGGCAAAGGAGACTGGCCTCCCCGATGCCCTCATCAAGCGCCTTGTTTTTGACCAGGAGAAGCTTGCTTCCGTGCAACTGGGCCTCGCCCAGGTTGCACAGCTGTCCGACCCTATCGGAGAGGTCCTGGAGCGCCGTCTCCTGGATGAGGGGTTGTTGCTTGAGCGGGTCAGTTTCCCCATCGGGGTCATCGGCATGATCTTTGAGGCCCGCCCCGACGCACTGGTGCAGATAGTCTCCCTCTGCTTGAAAAGTGGCAACGGCATCATCCTCAAGGGGGGCAAGGAGGCCTTCAGGACCAACACTGCCCTTGTAGCCTCCATCAGGGAAAGTGCCCAGAACTCTCCCCTTGGCCAAGACTGGCTTACCCTCCTGGAAAGCCATAGTGATGTCAATGCAATGCTGAAGATGGATGATGAGATCGACCTCCTGATCCCCAGGGGCTCCAATGCCTTTGTCCGCTTTGTCATGGATAACACCCACATAGCGGTGCTCGGCCATGCCGACGGCATCTGCCACATGTATGTAGATCAGAAGGCCGACCTTACAAAGGCGGTTGCCTGTGCAGTGGATGCCAAGGTGCAGTACCCCTCAGCGTGTAATGCCATCGAGACGCTCCTGGTTCACAGGAGCATTGCACAAGAGTTCATCCCCCTGGTCGCCCAGGCCCTACAGGAAAAAGGCGTCACCATCCACGGTGATGAAGCCACCGTTTCCTTGGTCTCCTGCCTTCCCTACCAAGAGGGTGACTACACCCTTGAGTACCTCGCCTTGGAGCTGAATATCAGGGTGGTCGAAGATATCGATCAGGCCATGGCTCATATAGCCCAGTACGGCTCAAAGCATACCGATGCCATCATAAGCGAGGATAAGGGTGCCATCAGGCGCTTCATGCGCGATGTGGACTCTGCTGATGTTTTTGCTAACTGCTCGACGCGCTTTGCCGACGGATTTCGCTTTGGCCTTGGAGCCGAGGTGGGTATCAGCACAGCCAAGATCCATGCCCGAGGTCCTGTGGGGCTCTCCGGACTGATGAGCAGCAAGTGGCTGCTCAACGGCAATGGTCAGACAGTCGCTTCCTACAGTGGTCCTGAGGCAAAGGCTTTCCTGCATACCGAACTCTCCTGTTCCGGAGAGAGCCTTGTAGGGGGAGAACTCCTATGAAACGTGATCTGAGTGCAATACAGCGGGTGGTGGTGAAGGTGGGTACGAACCTGCTCTCCACCAAAGACGGCATTGACGAGGGGTGCATTGACCGTATAGCCGAGCAGCTTGTCCTGCTGCAGAAAAAAGGCTTGCAAGTCCTGCTGGTAACATCCGGGGCGATAGGGATGGGGGCTAAGGAGCTGAAGCTCACCGGTGCTGTAAAGCAGGTGGCCATGCGTCAGGCGTGTGCATCTGTTGGCCAGCCGCTTCTTATGAGCAGCTACCGCCGCGCTTTCAAGAAACATGGGGTGGTCTGCTCGCAGATCCTGCTGACACGCAAGGAGATGAACAACCGCCACACCTATGTGAACCTCAGAAACAGTTCCTTTACCCTGTTGGATATGGGGGTGATTCCCATCTTCAATGAGAATGACACGGTAAGCACAGCCGAGATAGGCTCGGCCTTTGGCGACAACGACCGCATGAGTGCTATGGTTGCCAGCAAGATTGATGCGGACCTCTTGATCATCCTCACCGATATCGCAGGGCTCTACACCGCAGACCCTAAGAAAGATCCTTCAGCTCGCCTGATAAGCGACATAGAGCTTCTTGACAATGAGATCCTCGCCTATGCTGGCGGGGCAGGAAGCCTTTTCTCCACCGGGGGGATGAAGACCAAGCTTTTGGCAGCGAAGATCGCAGCAGTTGGAGGGTGTGGATCCATCATAGCCAGTGGCTACGAGCCTGAGGTCTTGGTCCGCCTGATGGAAGGCGAGGCGTTGGGCACTTTTATCCATCCCAGCAAACGGATGAGCCAACGCGAAAGGTGGCTTCTCAATAACTCCCACCTCGGTACGATATTTGTCGACGAAGGGGCTAAAAAGGCCCTGCTCTCGCATAAAAGCCTCCTGCCTAAGGGAGTCATTCGTGTTGAAGGGGGCTTTGAGGCAGGGGATGTCGTTGCTATCTGCACTGCCGATGGGAAGGCCTTCGCCAAGGCTGCCCCCTACTTCAACAGCACCGAGATAACAACGATAGCCGGCCATGAGAGCCGCGATATCAGTGAGTTGCTCGGCAACGGACATAAGGACGTACTCTTTCGTCCGGAGGATTTGGTGTTGCTTGACGATGAGCAGTAATTATAGAATCTATAGAAGGCGCCTCGATCTGGGGTCGCGTATACACCAGCTGCACAGCACCGAGCAGCTGGCGATAGGCATCCTGGATACCGGCACGAGCGAGCAGCTTGAAGAGAACCTCTCTTGGTATGTGAAGAACATGAACTACGCCCTGCACGTGGTCACCCAGGAGGGGAGGCTGGACATTACGGCGATGCAGGAGGCGTACAAGGGTGTCACCTTTCTGGTATTCCCCTCCTCATCCCTTACCGGAGAGAAGGTCAACGCCGTTGCTAATGAGTGCCAGACCAGCTACTTTCTCATAGTCCGAAGCGATTTGGTCCTCGTCCGCTTTGACGGTGTAGCCCTCTTTGCCCTTATGGCTGAAAAGGAGGCTCCCGCTGCCCTTGCCTCCCTGATAGCAAATATGGACAAGGAGATAGTCCCTACCTTGCGATCCCCCCATCTGGATGGGAGAAGACTTGACCCACGTTCCCATTTCCCTACCCAAGGAGCCCCCGGAGGTGAGAATACCCTCTATCCGGTGATGGCCCTCGGCTTGTATGACCGAGCCCTCTTCCAACGGTTGCGAGGCTTCGATGAGAAAATTCACAGCGAGTATTTCCAAGCTCTCGACTGGGGTATACGCTGTTACCTCCTGGGCCATACCATACAGGCGACCTCCCATCTTCTGATGCAGTTTACTGACCGCCAATCCATTATTGAAGATCGCAGTGAAAGCGAGGGGTTCAAACGGTGCTATACCAAAGCCCTCTCCATCCAGCAGATCAAAGGCAAGAACCTGATACGCAAGTACAAGGGGTTTGTCGACAAGGACGCCCTCTCCGATGAGGTGAAAAAGCGGTTGCTCTGGCTGTTGAAGAGTGATTTTTTCCAACTGCTTGAGCATTGGGAGTTCCCCGTTGAGGAGTTGCCGTGAACAAGAGAGCGCTTGCATTGCTGACCTTGGTATGTATAGTCACTGCCGTCAGTGCGGCTACGGACCCCTTTTCTTTTCCTGTGTCCACGGTCATCCTTGATGCCGGCCATGGGGGGTATGACCCGGGTGCAAGCGCTTCCTACAGCTTTACCTCCGGTACGGTCAAGGAGAGTGACCTGGTGCTGGACATCACCAAACGGGTGCATGCTCTGCTCACCTTGGAAAGACCCGACCTCGCGGTGGTCATGACGCGCCTTGATGACTGCTTTGTCTCTCTTGCAGAACGTTCGAGGATTGCCTATACAGCAGAGCTCGCCCCCCAAAGCAGCGCCCTGTTCGTATCCATCCATATCAACAGTGCAACAAGCCGTGAGGCGTCAGGCTTTGAGGTGCTGACCAAGCGCCAGGCAAAGCGGGTCACACTCCTTGATGAGGCGACCCCGATCAGCAATATACCCTTGTTCGCCCCTTTCACTGCCCTGGAGCTCAACAGGTTTCTCAACCAGAGGAACCTGGTCGTCGCCAAGACCTTTGAGGATACGTTCGCCCAGATGATGAACGCCTCGCGCAATAGGGGTATCAAGGAAAGGGATTTGTATGTGCTCAATGCAAGCCGCGTCCCTTCGGTCCTGCTTGAGGTGGGTTTCCTATCCAATGAGGATGAAGCCCGATCCATCCTTTCACCGGCTTGGAGGCAACAGGTTGCCCAGGCTATCGCCGAGGCTATAGGTGCATGTCTGTAGGAGTTGCCCATGGAAAATCACGATCGTAAGAAGCTGTTCAAGGCCCTCTATTCCCCCAAGACAGAGCCCCAGCTGGTCACTGTCCCCTCCTGTCCCTATATCATCGTCGAGGGCGAAGGCTCTCCCCTTGATGAGGCCTACGATGAGGCTGTTGGGCTTTTATACCAGTTGAGCTATACGCTCAAGATGGGGTTCAAGGATGAAAGGTGGTATCAGGGCTTTGTAGTCTCCCCCCTGGAAGGGGTGTGGAGTGCCATAGAGGTGGAGAATCGCGACTCCTGGCACTGGGCCAGCATGATAGCACAGCCTCCCTTCATGACCGAGGACATTTTCAGAAAAGTTGCCGAACGGTGCAGTTTTACCAAGGGCATATCTGTCAAGGATGCCCGCTTTGAGCGCATCGAGGATGGGTTGTGTGTCACGATGATGCATGTCGGTCCCTATGCCCAGGAGAACCGCTCTTTTGCAAAGATGGATAGTTTTTGCCTTGAGAACAAGGTGCAGCGCCTCGATTCGACCCATCGTGAAATATATCTCTCCAACCCCAAGAAGACAGAACCGGAGCAGTTGAAGACAGTGCTCCGGTACCGTGTACAGAGAATCTAGAGGGCTTAAGGATATCTAGGCAAGTCATATTTCATATAAGAATCTGGAAAGGGTATTGGTACCTTGTAGAAATCAGTTTGCGTACTATAGGGAAATTCTTTTTCGCAGGATGCTTTTGCTGTGATTTGTCAGGTATATCCATACTATTGTAGTAATTTTCTGGCAATATATAGTCCTGAGGCTTATTATATATAGCAGAGAGCAAAGGTATAAAAGAAATTGCAAGAAGATTGTGAAAAACAGGAGGACCTATGTATTGCCATACATGTGGAACAGAAATTACCAATGGAGAGTCTTATTGTCCTAAATGTGGTGCTGATTTACATCAAACACGCCATCCTCAAGAATATGATAGTAATTCCACCGGACTGAATATTCTATCCTTCCTTTTTCCGTTGGTAGGTTTGATTTTATACCTAGTCTGGCAAGGTACTTATCCTGTCAAGGCAAAAGGGTGCGGAAAATGGGCTTTGATTAGTTTTGTTATTTCTGCATTTCTCTATGCTATAGGAGCCTGCAGTTTTCTTGCTGGCTAATAAATGTTTTTGCTACAAGGATGTAAATCAATGAAGAAGACATTATTCTTTGCATTTTTTGTCTGTGTAGGAATTGTAATACTGAATCTTATCGTTCTACAGATGCCCATGCAAAAGGTCATTACTGATGATTCTCGGAACTCGGGGATTCATGTATTTGTCCACTACAAGTCCTTTGTAAATCCGACTTCCCTCGTTTTTGACTTGCGCTCTATAGATGAAGAAAAAAGCATGGCAGATGTATTTAGGGTACTTCTCCAATATGCAGAATCAGTACAGAATAAAGAATTCACCACAGTAACGATGGAGTTCAAAGGAACTCCAAAATTCATTATGGATGGTGCCTACTTCAAAACCTTGGGTGAAGAATATTCCTGGCAGAACTCTGTATACACGATGCGAACGTTCCCGGAAAATCTTTTAAAAATTGATGGTACTCCTGCATTCCATACATGGAGTGGAGGAATACTGGGAGTTTTAAACAAACAAATGCAGGACTTTTCCGAGGTGTTCTCCCTATGGTTTCTCGATGACCCCCGTTTTAAATAACATACATTGGGATAACCACCTCATAGTGAATGTGCACTAGCCCTAAGAAGAAAAATTCCCAAAGTGCAATCTCTAATTTCTACTTTTCTCACGATAGATGGATATTGGTTCCCCACAGCTATACACTGGCTATGGGGATACTCGAGTTACGTGAATAACCAATCTAGAACGCTTCTTCCTTTGCCTTCCTTCTCTGCTCCACAAGCAGGTCCATCTTCATCTTCTTGAGTTTCGAAGAGAGACTCACCTTGTAGATATGTGGATTGATCAGGCGCAGGTACGTCTTGTGGAAATGTTTGATGTTCTCTGCTGAGAACGCCTGCAGTTCCTGCAAGGTAGGCTTCGTCCCGATGCGCTTACCCCCCTCGACGATCTTGGTGAGCAGCGGGATGCACGTTGCATAGCGCTCAGGTAGCATCTCAAAGAAATCAACTTCGGAGAAGGGGTGGAAGAAGGTATACGCCTTACCCAAGGTGATATGCTCCTTTTCCAAGGCTATCAGGTCGGCTATGGCACCCCCTTCATGGTCGAAGAATCTCCACACCTGCTTGACCCCGGGGTTGGTAGTCTTTTCGTAGGTGTTCGATATCTTCATCGTAGGCACCAGAGGACCGCCGTTCTCCTGCTTCGCTGCAAGTTTGTAGACCCCGTTGAGGGCCGACTGCTTGCCTCCGGTCACCAGGTGGGTTCCTATGCCCCAGCTGTCGATGGGCACCTCGTCATGGATGAGGGTCTGCACGATCTCCTCGTTGAGGTCGCTTGATACGGCGATGGTCGCCTTATGGAGGCCAGCATCATCGAATCTCTTGCGTACCACGCGAGGCAGGTAGGAGAGGTCTCCGCTGTCGATCCTCACCCCGATGTTCTTGCCGATCTCTTTCTGCTCAAGGCCCACGATGATGGCATTCTCAATGCCCGATCCCAAGGTGTCGTAGGTATCGATCAGTAGGGTGGGGCTGTCGGGATAGTACTTGGCGAAAGTCCTGAAGGATTCCAGTTCGGAAGGGAAACTCATCACCCATGAGTGTGCCATGGTCCCTGCCACCGGAATGCCGTACGTCTTGCCTGCAAGGGTGTTGCTGGTGACCTGCGCCCCTCCTATGAAGGCAGCCCTTGATGCACTAAGTGCACCATCCTGACCTTGGGCACGCCTGAGGCCGAACTCCATCAGGAGCCCCCGCCTTGAGGCAAGGGAGATCCTGGAAGCCTTGGTAGCTATCAGGCTTTGGAAGTTCAGGTTGTTGAGCATAAGGCTCTCTATGAGCTGAGCCTCTATGAGGTTGGTATGGACTCGGACCAGAGGCTCGCCGGGGAATACCACCGTCCCTTCGGCTATCGCATAGATATCCCCGGTAAAGGTGAAGGCTCTCAAGTATTCCAGAAAGTCGGGTGTGAAGGTATGCAGGCCATCCAAATAGGCAATGTCCTCATCACTGAAGGAGAGGCCCTCAAGCTTGTCTATAAAATCATTGAGGCCGGCGAAGATGACGTACCCACCCTCGAAAGGGTTGGTACGGTAGAACATCTCAAAGACAACAGCGGGGTTGTGCTTTTCGCTGAAGTATCCTTGCATCATGGTCAGCTCATAAAAATCTGTAGTGAGTGCGCTTGTATGAATCACCTGTTTCGCTCCTTGTTACAGTGCTTGGATGAGGTCAAAGCCGGTGTAGGGTACCAGTGAAGGGGGCATCGATACCGATCCGTCTTCATTCTGGAAGTTCTCCAACACCGCTACCATTGCCCGGCTGAGGGCGATGGCTGTTCCGTTGAGCATATGGACAAACTGGATCGAACCCTCGTCATCACGGTAACGGATGCCCAGGGCACGAGCCTGGTAATCGGTACAGTTGCTGGTGGAGGTAACCTCCCCATACTCGCCCTCCTCCCCACGGCCGGGCATCCATGCCTCGATATCATATTTGCGGTAGGCAGGGGAACCCAGGTCACCGGTGGCTGTATCGACTACGCGGTAGGAGAGGCCCAACCCTGTGAAGATCTCCTCCTCGATGGCGAGGATGAGAGCGTGGTAGTGTTCGCTCTCTTCAGGAAGGCAGTAGATGAACATCTCCAGCTTGGAGAACTGGTGCACCCGGTACAACCCCTTGGAGTACTGACCGGCCCCTCCCGCCTCACGGCGGAAGCAGTGTGATAGTCCGCTCATCTTGATAGGAAGCTTTTTCCTGTCGAGGATCTGGTTTGCATAGTAGCCGCCCAACGTAATCTCAGCTGTTCCCACCAGACAGGTGTCGGTCCCTTCAAGGGAGTAGATGTTGCTCTCCTCCCCGCGGGGATTGAATCCGATGCCGGCAAGGATTTCTTCTTTGGCAATGTCGGGGGTGATGAAGGGGGTGAAGCCGTGCTTCATCACGATATCAAGGGCGTATCGCTCCATGGCCATCTGCAGGATTACAGCCTGGTTTTTCAGGTAGTAGAACTTGGGCCCTGATACGCGCGTAGCCGTATCGAAGTCTATGAGGTCAAGGCTCTCCCCGAGCTGGACATGGTCCTTGGGCTTGAAGGAGAAGGAGGGGGCTTTGCCCACCACCTTGAGCGTTGTGCTGTCCTTGTCCTCCTTGCCGATGGGAGCGTCCTTATGGGCGTAGTTGGGGATGGTCCTCGTCTTGGCCTGGAAAGCAGCCTCGACCACCTCGAGCTCGGCTTCCATCCGAGCGATGGTCTCCTTGATCAGTTTGCCTTCAGCTATATAGGAGTCCCGTGTCTCCTTATCGAGCTTGCCCTTCATTTTCTGGGCATTCTCATTGCGTTTGGCTCTGTATGCCTCGCTTTCCTGCAACATGGCCGAGCGCTTTTCCTGCAAGACGATTATCTCGTCGATGTCCACACTCATGTACCGGTTGCTGATGTTTTGCGCTATCTCGTCGCGTCTCTCTTTCAGTTCTTTCAAGTCAATCATGATACTTCCTCATTAGGTATGATATGCAATGTACAACGCTCATTGTCTCTCAATTCGGGCCATCTCCTCAAGGAGACGGAACTTGGCACTTGAAGCCCCTACAGCCCCCATGACCGTCGCATCAAAGGCTCCTTCGGCAAGGGCGAGCATCCCTTCAATGGTGGTGCCCCCGGCAGAACAGACCATGGTGGCCAAGGCCACTGGATTGGCCCCTTCGCTCTTTTGCAAGGCGGCTGCACTCAGGCAGGTCTCACGCGCTATGGCAAGGGCCTGGGGGTAGGCGATGCCCTCGCTGACCCCACCCATGGCAAGGGCGTGGAAGAATTGGAATACAAAGGCGATCGCTGAGCCGCTGATGCCGGTAAAGGCTGCTATCTGCTCCTCGGGCAGGAGGAACGCCGAGCCAAAAAGCTCAGCTATGGCCAGGGAATCTTTCTTAAGCGATGATGAAGCCTGTAAATCCGGAGTCACTGCGGTGACCGATTGCCGCACCTGGGCTGCAAGGTTGGGCATAAAGCGTACCACCTCTTGCGTTCCGAGGTTCTCGGTGAGTGTTTCCAGGCTGACTCCTGCTGCTATGCTGATCCATCTCTTCTGCCTCGAGCCCCCCTTGCGCAGGACAGGGTAGAGCGCAGGCAACATCTGCGGCTTGACGGCAAGCAGCAGGATGTCCGATCCTTGGATGAGCTCTTCCAGTGAGGAGGCGATAGAGCATCCAACCAAGGCTTCAGTCTTGCTCTTGTCCGTGTCATAGGCGCTTACCTGCCACCCCTTCTCTGTTGCCAAGGCCCCGGCGATGGCGCTTCCCATATTACCTGCCCCGATGATTCCTATCTTGTTCATGTTGCTTCTCCCCAGGTGAGTCTGTGCAGGGTCCCTTCTTGCAAAAGGGCCGGAAAATTCTGCTGTTTCATATATTCGTATGCCGCTATGGCTACTGTGTTGGAGAGATTGAGGCTTCTTGCCTCCTCGAGCATCGGGATGCGCACACACCCCTGTTCGTGTCCGATGAGGATGTGCTCGCTGATACCCCGGCTCTCCTTGCCAAAGATGAGGTAGCACTCTTCATCAGGATACTCAATTTCACTGTAGAGCTGATGAGCTTTGGTGGTAAAGAAAAAAAGCTGGTCGTCCTTGTGTTGGTCCATGAAGGCTTCGATGCTCTCATGTTCGATGAGGGTGAGCAGATGCCAGTAGTCAAGGCCTGCCCGCTTGAGGTGTTTCTCATCCAACGAGTATCCAAGGGGGTGCACAAGGTGCAAGACAGCCCCTATGGCTGCACAGGTACGGGCTATATTGCCGGTATTTTGGGGTATTTCAGGTTCGAACAACACAATATGTAGGGCCATGAGCACTTCCTCTTGTTTGCAAATCTACCACTTAAGTCAAATCCGTACAAGGTATGCCAGCCTATGGGAAGCCTAATTGGCCAAGCTTGAACTGCCTTGGAATATGCTCTAGAATTGCACAGTGTTTAGGAGGTTGGTATGGTTGAAGCTTTGAAGGCGTTGGTGCTGGGTATTGTACAAGGTGTTACAGAGTGGCTGCCCATAAGCTCAACCGGTCATCTGCTGCTGCTTGATGAGGTGCTGCACCTATCCATGAGCCAAGAGGGGAAAGAGCTGTTTATGGTCATCATACAGCTAGCCTCCATCCTGGCGGTCGTCATCCTCTACTTCTCCCTGCTCAATCCCTTTTCCCCCAAGAAAGACAGGACTGAGAAGAACAACACGTGGATCCTCTGGTCCAAGGTGGTGGTGGCCACCATCCCGGCAGGGATAGCGGGCTTTCTCCTTGATGACCTGATGGGGCTTTACCTCTACAAGTGGCAGGTGATAGTTGCTGCCCTTGCCCTGTACGGGGTGGCGTACGTGGTGCTGGAGAAGAAGGGAAGGGGTACGAGGGAGCCAAGGATAACAAGCCTTGACGCCATTTCCTATAAGGATGCTGCTGTGATGGGAGCCTTTCAGATGCTTGCCCTGGTTCCCGGCACCAGCAGGTCCGGCTCTACCATTCTAGGGGGGCTGCTGTTTGGCATCTCCAGGCCGATAGCTGCACAGTTTTCCTTTTTCATGGCCATTCCGGTCATGGCGGGGGCTTCGCTACTGAAGCTGATCAAGCTCGGCTTCCTCTATACAGCGGATGAGTACCTGCTGATAGGCATAGCATTCGTCGCCTCCTTCTTTGTCTCGCTGGTCTGTATCAAGGCATTGGTTGCCTATGTGCGCAAGCATGATTTCTCCATCTTTGGATTCTATAGGATTGCACTTGCAGTAGTGGTGACGATCTATTTCCTCTCAACAGGACGGTGATATGGCTCTTTTGATTATTATCTATGTTTCGTTTATCAGTTTGGGGCTCCCCGATGCAGTGCTTGGCAGTGCCTGGCCTGTCATGCATGTCGATTTGGGCTTGCCTTTGTGGAGTGCCGGCATCATAGCGGCGACCACCAGCATGGGAACGGTCATTTCCGCCCTCTTCAGCACGAAGGTCATTGCACGGTTCGGCACGGGCAAGGTGACGCTCATCAGTGTCCTGATGACGGCCCTGGCCCTATTGGGCTTCTCTGTCTCCCATCATATCGGATTGTTGCTCATCTTTGCACTTCCTCTTGGGCTCGGTGCGGGCTCGGTCGATACAGCTCTGAACAACTACGTCGCCCTGCACTACAAGGCGAGGCATATGAGTTGGCTGCACAGCTTCTGGGGAGTGGGCGCCAGCTTGGGGCCTGCCATCGTCGCACTCGCCCTCGCCCTGGGGTACAGCTATCGGGGAGGGTACCGCGCCATTGGGGGGCTTCAGCTCATCCTGGTCCTTATCCTGGCCCTCTCCCTCTCGCGGTGGAGAGACCAGAAGGTGACCGACGGGGGTGAAGAGACCAAGGGCAACCGGGAGGTGCTGAAGATCAAGGGGGTGGGATCGGCCTTGATGACATTTTTTCTCTACTGTGCCCTTGAGATAGCCACCGGGCTCTGGGCGACAACGTACCTGGTGCAGGTCAAGGGGTTGGACCCCACCAAAGCAGCCCTATGGGGAGGGCTCTACTATATCGGCATCACCGTAGGGAGGATCCTAAGCGGGTTCATCACCTTCCGTGTCTCCAACAACCAGATGACCTTCGGAGGCCTGGCCCTCTGTCTGGCCAGTCTCTTGCTCTTCCTCTCTCCCAATGCCAATGTTGCTGGCTTCGCCTTGGTGCTCCTGGGCTTGGGAAGCGCTCCCATATTCCCCAGCATGATCCATGAGACGCCCCGGCGTTTTGGCGTAGGAGCAAGCCAGGCGGTCATAGGACTGCAGATGGCGACAGCCTACGTGGGCAATACCGTCATGCCGCCTCTTGTGGGTGCCCTTGCCTCCACAGTGGGCTTGGTCTGGCTTCCCCTTTTGCAGGCGCTCCTAGTTTTGGGGATGATGGGAGCGGTGGGACGCCTCGTGCTTCTTCAGAGGAAGAGAGATGTGTAAGGTGATCAGTAATTAGGAATGAAATGCAATATAATTCAATGCATATGATAAGATGCCACAGGCCTCGTCCCTTGTTTTCCAATGACCGTAACAGTATGCTGTAAAGATGATTAGATAATGCTTTTTTCAAAGGGGACAAGTGGATTCTTTTGAATTGAGGGGTTTCTTAATCAGGAGACAAAGTATGGTAACCTATCTTATAATTCTTTTTGTTGTTGTTGCAGTGCTCTTTGGTTCATCCGCTGCAGGGTTCCTAGCCTTGAAGCTGGTTATTTGGATCGTGGTGATTCTCGGGGTCCTCTCCCTGTTCGGTTTCGGTTTCTTCTATATCAGGTCCCCGGTCGTGCTAGGGGGCATACCAACGGTGGCAGCGTATTTCTTTTCCTAGCAAACAATACAAGCTTTTCTAATCGATAGAAGTCCAGCTCTATCTGCCAATCCAGAGACCCTCATAGGTTTCTGGATTGTTTTATCCCTAGACAAAGGTGTACTGGGCGCCGAATTGCAAGGTTAACTGGCAATAAGCCATGCAATCTTTGCTAGATCTTTCT
>CAZGOK010000032.1:0-14592 GCA_964527665.1 uncultured Sphaerochaeta sp. | reverse complement strand
GGTTTGGCTTCGGGTTCCTTAGGAGAAACTTTTTTCTCTTCCTTGGCTTCCGATGGATGTACTACATGTTTGATCAACGTTGCTTTTGGCTTGTTATTCTCTTCCGTCATTATTCCCTCTTGGATAATATTACTCTACCTCAAATGCAAGACCTGTACCACAGCTTGGGCACACTGTCATATCGATGGTTATCGCCGAACCGCAGCTAGGACATGCATATTCGGTCTCACCATCATCTTCATCTTCAACGATATCGACATACTCGTTGATAGTATCCTTAATTGCAATGACCTCTTCCTCAGTCAAGTCAGAGAAAGAAGTGAGCTCCTCTTCGCTGAGGTTGATGAACTCCTCAACGCTGTACACATCATGGAACTGCAACTTCTGAAGAAGCTGTGAATCCATCGGGAGGTCCGAAAGGGCGATCTCATCCTCATCGACAAGGCTCTCTTCAAGAGCAGGGGCCTCTTCCAAACCGGCAACTTCAGCAACAGGGAACTGGTTATCAAACCGTGGCAAATCTTCAAATGCCTCTGGCTCGCCAAAGAAACTCTCTGCACGTGAACGGGCTTCGGTCGCAATATCCAACTCGTTGAACTGGGCCTGAGTCTTCACATCAATGATCCAGTCGACAAGCTTGTTAGCAAGCCTGACGTTCAGGCCCTGCTTTCCAATCGCAAGGGAGAGCTGACTTTCGTCAACTATCGCCACCGCATGGAAGATGTTCTTGTCCAAAACAACCACATCCTTTACCTGTGCGGGGGACAAGGCGTTGCGGATATAGTTCAGCGGGTTGGTGTCGTAGCGAAGAATATCAATCTTCTCCCCTTCTATCTCACCCATGATAGTCTGTATTCTATTTCCCTTCAACCCGACACATGCACCAACGGGGTCTATTTCATCGTTGCGGGATGCAACGGCGACCTTGGTGCGATAACCGGCCTCACGGACAATCTTGATGATGTCTATCTGGTTCTGGGCAATTTCAGGGATTTCAACTTCGAAAAGGTGCCTGATGAGTTCGGTGTGGGTTCTGGAAAGCACAACCCTGACCCCGCGTTCGGCCTTTTCGACATTCTCTACATAGCACTTGATCTTATCGTTGCTGCCATAGCTTTCACGACTGGACTGGTTGCGCCTGGGAAGCAGGCCCTCAGTAGTGCCGATATCGACATAGATATCACCATTGGGAACTTGGCGTCGGAAATATCCGATGATAAGCTGACCTTCCTTAGCCTTGAACTCGCTATAGAGGGTATCCTTTTGGATATCCCTGAAACTCTGGTGGGCACGTTGCTTGGCACTTTGCACGCTGATGCGGTCAAACTCCTTCATGTCCACTGGTATCAGGAGCTCATCGCCAATTTCACAATCCTCGTGGATCTCCTTGGCATCAGAGAGGGATATCTCGGTGACTTCGTTGTACCAGTCATCGTCATCTACTATTTTTCGTCTTGCACTGAGCTCAACAGAAGAGTAATCCTCACTGAACTCAATGACTGCATTCTCCTCGGTCCCGTACTTACGCTTGTAAGCGGCTCGGAGAATCTCTTCAATGGTGTTGAGTACCAGTTCCTCGGAAATATTCTTCTCCGCCACCATGCTTCGGATAGCGTCACCTAAATCAGTTGCCATGTGAATCGTCCTCCCATCTATAGTCGAGCTTAGCCTTCTGGATTCTTGCAAAGGGTACGACCATTGTCTCTATCATCTCTTTGGATTCGCCGATGAAGGCGTTGCCTAGGGTTACCGAACTCTCATCAGAGCCAGAGACCAGGCCACTGACCCAATCCTTGTGCTCCGTATCATAGACACGTACTCGCTTGCCCTCAAAGAGGGTGAACTCATACACATCCTTGATCGTCCGCTGCAACCCAGGTGTGGAGACCTCAAGCTCGAGATCCCTCTCGCTTAGGAGCAGCTCCATACGGGGATAGACCAGCTTGTAAACCTTCGAGCAATCAGCAACATCGACCTCACGATCTTTGGTCATGATGGTGATGTGTACTCCGACACTGAAGCCACGATCGATCCTGCTGATATCAACGAGGGTGATCCCAAGGGCTTCCAAGAGCGGAGAATACTCCGCAAATAAACTTGTATTTTGTATTCCTGTTCCTAACATACCTTTCCAATTGTCATAAAAAAGGGATTCGCCTTCGTGCGATCCCCCAATAAACAGACATATCCTACGTTCATAGTATGCACTACCCCCTCTTTTGTCAATCATGGGGGTGGCATAAGTGGCAAAAGAAACCCTTTTGAAAGCACTCTCTTGCCATTTTGCGTGAAAAGCTCATGCCAGTGCGATCACCAAAGCCAGGGCTCTGATGCCATGGCTTTGGTACAACAATGCCTTGGTGTGCTCGAGCGTAGAACCGGAAGTGCAGATGTCATCCAACAGGACAAAGGTATGTCCCCCTTGGTGTAACTTCTCAACCTTCGCATCCAGGGGCAACAGCGTGATGGTGTGCCGCCTCTGTCTCTCCGCCCTGGAGAGGAACTTGCTCTGCCCCTCCCCTTTCTGGACAAACAGAGGCAGCGCCGGATACCCTGTTTTTTTCTTCAGGATGCCGGTTGTGAGCAGCATCTGGTCAAAGCCACGCTCTGCATACCCTTTCCTGCTGGCAGGAATGGGTATGAGCAGGGGCTTTTCAAGGGGGGAGAGCATCGGAATGTACAACGGTGCAAGAATCTTTGCCAGAGCCTTCTGCTGCCCTGCCTTGAACTGGTTGAGCAAGGTGGCAACAATTCCTGTGTAGGGGGCGTAGGCCTGCACCCCATCACGGCAGAAGGGACAGGGGTACGCCCTGTCCGCTACTGGCCTGTTGCAGGTGGGACACCTCTGCTCATACAGGGATGCATAGCTCGCCTGCTCCAATGCCTTGGAGCAGGCGGGACAGAGCAGGGTATCTGAAAAGCGGGTGCAATGAAGACACAACATATCAAGTAAGGGAAAAAGGTGCTCAGAGCGCTTCAAGCTTTGCCTTGAGCTCCTCAAGCAGGACAAGTGCAGCAAGGGGGGATGACCTCTCCACAGAGAAGAGTCTGATCTTTTCAAGGACCTCCTCCTCTTGTGCGGTAAGGGCGGGAAGATCAACTCCATCGCCTTCATGATCGGCGAACAGCTCCAGCTGGGGACTTGCTATGCCATATTCGGCGAAGTGCCTCTTCTGGAAATAGCGGGCCTTGCGCAGCGAGGAGGTGGGGATGCCCGCCATCTTTGCCACATTCAGGCCGTAGGAACTGTTCGCTATCCCTTCTATCACCTTGCGTACAAAGGAAATCGAGCCACCCTGGTCAAGAACCTGCAGCGTAAGCAGCTGCACGCGTGAGTTCTCCAGATGGGCAAGCTCGTGGTAGTGGGTGGCAAAGAGGGTCTTCGCCTCCCTCTCCAGGAGGCTCTGCATCATTGCATAGGCAAGGGACATGCCATCCTGGGTACTGGTGCCCCGGCCCAGCTCATCAACGATGACCAGGGATTTCTCGGTTGCAGTTCGCAGGATATGGGCAGCCTCCTGCATCTCGATGAGGAACGTCGACTCCCCACGGGCAAGGTTGTCACTGGAGCCTACCCTGCAGAACAGGCGGTCGACAATACTGAGCTGCACCCTCCTTGCCGGCACGTAGCTGCCTATCTGGGCGAGCAGGACGATGAGGGCGCTTTGGCGCAGGAAGGTTGACTTGCCCGCCATGTTGGGCCCTGTGATAAGGCAGAACCTCTCACTGTCGCTAGTGATGGTCAGGTCGTTGGGAACAAAGTCCCCTATGCCCAGCTGTTGCTCCACCACCGGGTGACGGGCTCCTTCCATCAACAGGGAGTTCTCCTCTATGAAGAGGGGGGCTGTATAGGAGTGGGCGTTGGCTGTGGTGGCGAAGCTCTGCAGGCAGTCGACCCGGCTCAAGAGCATGGCGATGGCCAACAGCGGTCCTTTCATGGCCCGTGTCTTTTCAAGGAGCTGTTCATAGACAAACCGTTCGCGCTTTTCCGCTTCAGAGGAGCTTTGCAGGATCTTCTGTTCACACGCAACCAGTTCGTCACTGGTAAAACGCTCGGCATTGACCAGGGTCTGCTTCCTATACAACGAAGGGGGTACCTTGTCGGCCTGAGCCTTGGAAACCTCCAGGTAGTGGCCCAGTATCTTGTTGGAGGAGAGCTTGATGGTGGTGATGCCCGTCTCTTCACGAATCTTGGCCAGGTAGGCGGCAAGAAGGCGCTTTCCCCCGCCCTTGACCGAGCGCAAGGAATCCAGGTCGTCATCATAGCCGTCCATGATTACCGCTCCCTCCATAAAAGGACCCTGATGCTCCTTGTTGATGGCTTTTTCCAGCTCCTTGACAACTTCAACCAGGGAGAGGAGGGATTCTTGGGAAATGGAGGAGTCCAGCAGAGGTTGGTAGTGTTCGTTGAAGAGTGCAAAGAAGGCATGCACCGTCTGAGCGACCCCCACCAGGTCGCGGCTTACCGAGCGGTCCATGGCTATGCGGGAGGTGAGCCTCTCCAGGTCAAGGGCATCCTTGAGGATGGTGCGCACCCTCTCAAGCTCGGTGCGGTCCTTGACAAAGGAGGTGACCCACCCCTGTCGCTCCAGGATCTCAGCAACATCCACCAGGGGAAAGGTAATCCACTTTTTCAAAAGGCGGGAGCCTGAGCTGGTAAGGGTTGCGTTGATGGCTGAATAGAGGGTGAACTTGGCCGACCCGTCGGCTGTATTGGCCAACAGCTCAAGGCCTTTGCGGCTTGCCTCGTCGATACGAAGAAACCTGTCCTCGCTCTCCACCGAATAATGGGTGATATGGGCAAGGGCAGTCTTTGCAGAATCCTCAAGATAGTGCAGCAGTGCCCCTCCACTGGCTATCTCCAAGGAGGTGCTCTCAAGGGAGAAGGCCTTCAAGGAGGAGGTGCCCACCTGGTCGCACATCTTCTGGTAGCCATCCTTGATCTTGAAGTACCAGGGGGGCAGCTTGGTTACCATCGCATCATGGCCGTCGATGACAGCCTTGAAGACGGGGTTTGAGAAGTAGTCATCCTCATCGACGAGCACTTCACGGGGGCCCACCTGCTCCAGGATCGAGAGCAAGGAGGTGAACTGGCGCTCAAGGGGGATGAGCCTGAGCACAAACTCCCCGCTGGTGATATCCGAGTAGCTGATCGCTATCATGGTTTTCTGCAACGAGATGCACAGCACATAGCTGTTGCTGCTGGCATCAAGGAAATCATCCTCGATGACCGTGGCCGGGGAGATGATCTGCACCACCTCCCTGGTGGCGATTTCCTTGGTATTCTGGGGAAGGTCGATCTGTTCGCAGATGGCGATCTTCCTTCCCATGTCCAGCAGGCGCTTGATGTAGATCTTGGACGCATGGTGGGGAATGCCGCACATCATCTGGTTCCCTCGCTTGGTAAGGGTGATGTTCAACAGGCGCGACACCTCCACGGCATCGTCGTCGAACATCTCATAAAAGTCCCCAAGCCTGAAAAAGAGAACCTTGTCCTGATGCTGAGCCTTGATCCTGTTGTACTGCGCCATCATGGGGGTGACGCGTTTCTCTTCAGCCATACTGATCAATAAAACGAGGTCGTGATGGCTAGCACCAAACTCAGGCCGCTGGTGGGGTTCGAGCTGTTCTTGAACAGGTTGTTGTTCTCACTCCAGGCAAAGGCATTTTCCATGTAGGTGGCATTCTTGACCAGGTAGAGACCCAGGGGGAAACCGGGGATCTTCAGCTTGATGCCTGCACCCATGGAGAAGTACCAGTCCAGCGCTCCCAATCCGTTGAGGTCCTCCATGACCCCAGTCCCACTGGCATAGATTTCAGCTGAGAGTACGTTGTGTGCCAACGGCCAGCTTATGGAAAGCTGGTTGTCAAACAAGAACGACTGGTCAAAGACAACGGGGAAGCCCCGTCCGATGTTCATGCCGTCGATGTAGAGCAGCTCGTAGCGGGTGGCCCCTTCCTTGGCAGCTCTCCAATCCCACGTGCCATTTTCATCAGCATAGTACTGGTGAAGCATGATGTTCACCGTAGAAGTAGCGCCAAGCACCACATTCGCCTTCTTCTCAGACAGGGTGAAGGTGAACAGCGTCACATACCCACTGGCACTCGTCGAGGAGCGGATATAGTTGGACAGGCCCCCAAGGATTCCTCCTGCATAGGCGAAGCTCTGGGAGAGCATATAGCCCTTGGAGGTGTTTTCGATACGGTCCCTTCCATCCCAGGACAAGCCCAGGGAGATGCGGTTTGAGAACTTCCAGTTTTCGCCATACTTCTTGATGAGTTCTTCGAACGGGTCATAGACATCGCGATCGTAGGTTGCATGGTTGAGCCCGATGGAGATGCCTCCGGAGAGGATCAGTGCCCCTGGGCGGAACATGAAGGTATAGCCGGTGTTGTATCCGATGGCAAACCTCTGGTAGTCATAGCTCATCAGATCCTTGCTTGCAGGAAGGGCCTTGCCCGAGGCAACGTAGCTTGCGTAGCTGTTGTAGCCCAAAGGATAAGCGGTGTTGGTGGTCCCAAGGCCGGAGTACGGGCTCCCTGTTCCCCTTTGCAGGGTGGAATCCTTGATGCTTCGCTCAAAGGAGAGTGTCAGGCCGTTTGACCATCTCTTGGAGCCTACCCACCCGTCGGTGAATGAGACCGAGACGTTCTGGGTGTCGGGGCTGAGGGTGGTGGAGATGGAGAGGTCCCGTCCGGTTCCTGCAAGGTTCTTATCCGACCACTGCAGAAAGCCGCTTACCGGGAAGCCGTCGACGTTCCCTCCGAAGGTAGCGCCGAACTGGATATCCATCTGGTTGCCCTCGACTACGGTAAAGACCGGGATGACCGTGCCCTCTTCGGTTCCGTTGAGGATGTCAAACTGGACATCGGTTACTATAAGGGTGTTGTAAATGTTCTGGGCACTCTTGATGAGCTGTTCCTTGCTGAAGATATCGCCAACTTCAAAGGTAAGCTCGCGCAAGAATACATAGTCCTTGGTCTTTGTCGTCCCTTCGAGCCTGATGTCCTCGATGACAGCCTGCTGGTTCTCCTGAACCTTCAGGACAAAGGAGATGGTCCTGTTTTCTTCGTCACGCACCTCCTCGGTGGACATGAGGTTGAAGATGTAGCCGTTGTTCCAGTAGAGGTCCGCTACATTCGCTATCTGGGCCTGTACCCTGTTCTGGTCCAGGACGGACCCTTTTTTCAAGGAGATGAGGTTTTGGAACTCAGCTGCGGTAAAGACGGTGTTCCCTTCGACGGTGATGCCCCCGAAGAACCACTGCACTCCCTCAACGATGCTGTAGGTAAGGCGAAGGCGGGTGAACTTGTCCCCTTCCTCGGTGATGTCATCCAGGCGAACCTCGGTGATGGAGGCCTCGATATAGCCGTTGCTTGCGTAGTAGGAGAGCAGTTTCTCCTTGTCTGTCTCAACGGTGACAGGATTGTAGTATCCGGAATTGAAATAGGTGATCGCCTTGCTCTCAAGCTGTTTTCTCAGGATGTCTGATGAGAACGCCTCATTCCCCTCAAAGGCAATCTCCCCTATCCTCTTCTGGGCATTCTCGCTGATGGTATAGGTGATGCTCGCCCTGTTGGAAGCCTCATCGACGCTGTAGGTGCTCTCAACCTCGGCATCGGCAAACCCCTTTTTCTGATACAGGGTGCGAATTGCAACCCGGGAGAGGTCGATCGCCTGTTCCTGGAGAAAAGAACCGCTTTTGGCGGTGATGACTTCGGTTATGTCCTTGTTCTTTATGCTGTCATTGCCGACGAGGATCACCGTATCCACATAGGGAAGCTCAAAGAAGCTCATCTCAATGACCAGGGAGTTGTTCTCCTCCCCTCCCCTTTGGGCCTCTGCTAGAAAATAGAGGAAGTTGTCCATGGCGTAGAGCTTGCCCTGCAACTCGTTGAACAGTTCGTCAGTAAAGGTCTTGCCGATGAATGGGTACTGCACATCGGCCACTTTGCCCTTATCGACATTCTGCAGCCCTATGTTGGTAAAGGAAACAATCTTCTTTCCCGCATACCAAGGGGCTTCATCTGCCGCACCTAGGGTGGCTAGCGCCACTACCAATACCATCATGATACAAAAAACTCGCCCTATCTTCAAATTGTGCATGCTGACTCCTATCAAACTGTTTAACGCAATACTATTCGCTTGGTTACACTGAATCCAATGGTATCGAAAATATTATATATCGACAACTCATTCGGTTGGGTGAAAAATGAGAATGTTCCCAATGGATTGTTCCACTCCATGGAGAGTTCCAGGTCGATTGCAAGATCTGGGGCTATGAACGAGCGTTTGATCTTGGATCTGTCGGTGGCGCTGAGGTGGATCAGCGCCTGGAGGAAATAATTCTTTCCTACATATTTTCCCATAAAGATGGTCGTGTTGTTCAGATACCTTGCCAAGGGGCTGAAGCTGGTGCCCAGGGTGCTGCCCGGCAGGGCATCAAAGAGGATGTTCTGCACTATGTTGCTACGCAGGCTGAAGAGATCGAGGCCCAAGGATATGCGAATCGATTCTGTCAGGGCAGTGTTGTTGGCTGTGTTGATGTATCCGAGCTTGCCCGCCACATCGGTGGCGGCCGCAGCAAGGGATACCACGCTGTAGAGGTTCACCTGCCCATAGGCACCGCTTGGCAGGATGCTCTGGCCCATTATCTCCAAGATCTCATTGATATCTTTGCTCGGGATGCTTTCGAACTGTGGGTTGAGGTTGGTCAGGCTTGAGTCGCGCAGGACCAGGAAGATGTCGACACGGTTACCCCCCCGGTCAAAGTCGGTCAGTTTTGCCCTGAGGTTGATCCTAGGCTGTATGGTCGATGACCCTGAAAGTGCATCGGTGTGCAAGGTGAGCGAGCCTTCTGTTATGAAGAAGTTCTTCTGGAAGTAGTAGATCTCCCCGCTTCTGAAGGCAAACGAGCCGTCAAGGGATATCTCCTCAGTGGTATGGTCGAACAGGATGTCTATCTTCTGGTTCTCGGTCAGGGTCGCCTTGATGAAGGGGTTTATCATGTTGGGATAGAAGAATGAGACATTCTTACCTGTGGTGATCTTGAAATCGGTGCTGGTCATGCCGGTGGCCACATACCACGAGGGAAGGCCCTGCAGGCCCAGGCTCATGGTGGTGTTTTCCAACAGGACATCCCCTGAAAGCCAGGTCTGGGTACCGACGCCAAAGAGGCGGAAGGTCCCCTCAGCATAGGTGAGCACCTCGGCGTCGATACCTTGTATGGGGATGTAGACAAATACCTGCCCATCAGTGGGCCGTGCGTCTATCTCATAGCTGGTCAGGTTGAGCCCGTCAAAATTGGCGCTCAGGGAGGCGACGCCGCGTACGGTGACCCCTGTCTCACGATTGGTGGAGAAGAAGGGGAAGGTGGGGGATGTGGCACGCTGACCATCGATGGTAACTGTGGCGCTGCGCACTGAAAGGATATCCTGGGGAAGCCAGAAAAGGTCCATGGATGAGGAGTCAAGGGAGAGCTGTCCATACGCCTTGGGTTTTTCTAAGGTCCCCCCGATGAGCAGCTCCCCGCGGGCAGTGCCGTCTATGAAACCGAAGATGGGCTTTACAAAGAGCCTGTTTAGAAGCGTCAGCGGGAAGTGGATATTCTCAGCCTTGAGATAGAGTTCCTCTGCTCGGATCCATCCGTCAAGATCGATGCCGATGCCAAAATCCTTGTCCACAGTTGCCTGGAGTGCTCCATCGGGTCTGTCATAGCTAAAGGTGAGTAACGGGCTCGCCAGGGAGATGAGCCCCTGCTTGTAGGTGAAGTTGTACCAACCGTCTGCAATACCCTTCTCGCCAAGGAGCAGCAGGTCGTCAATGGTTAGGATCCCACCCACCCCATCGGCAGGCAAGGCACTGAGGACCTTTCCCATGTCAAAAAGGGAGGGAGTCGGGGTAAACGGCACCGAAAGGTTAAGGGTGAAGTGCGAGGTCTGCTCTGTATAGGGGATGGTCCTGGTATGATTGAACCTTCCTTGGGTGGTGAGCAACCCCTTGTCGACGTCGAGCTCCAGTCCAATATCCTTAAAAAGGAAGGTGCCAGCCATGAAGAGGCCGTTTTCTATCTGCAGTTGGGTATCGGTTGCCGAAAGGTCAGAGACAAAGGAGAACACGGGGCTATCCAAGGAGAGCTTGCCGTCCATACTGACCTTCTGTTTGAAGTCCGTATGCCCGAATGCGGTAAAGTTGAGGTCAACCCCTGCCAAGGGGGTGTAGAACCGTTCAAGTCCCACCTGGTTCAATTCGACGAGGGCCTCGACACGGCTTGTACTGCCTGTCAGGGCAATGGCAATGCTGGGCTGCTCTTCCTCGCTGAGGGTAAAGGTAAAGCTGAATGGTGACAGGCCGCCTGCCTGCAACGTCTTGAGCAGTTCGCCCCCCTTGTACTCCATAAAGAGGTCAAACTGTTCAAAGCCCTGGCGTAAGGTGAGATTTGATGTCTTCAGGGAGGAAGGGAAAACGAACAGGGAACCACCAAGGTCATACCGCTCGCCATTGAACAGGAGGGAAGCGAGCTTGAAATCCTTCGCCTCAAGCTTCCAATCGCTGAGGGTGTTGAACTGCATGAGGAACTCCCCTCCCAGCAGGGAGTTGTCCAGCAGTCCCTTTGTAGGCATGACCAGATCTTGTATGCGTAGGTTGGCCCGATAAGGGGGGGCGAGGTAGGCCTGCAGCAGGAGGTTCTCCCCGCTTTCTAGTTCCAGTTGCAAGGTGGGGGTCAAAAAGGAGAATGTGAGGGGGTACTGTGTTCCATACACAGAGAGTTTTGCATCGCTGGTAAGTTTTTTCAGCCCCTGTTCCTGGGCTATGGTGCCTTCGAGGCCAAGGCTGGGAACCAAGGGGGTGCTCAGGGCATAACGGTAGGTGTTGGGGGGCAGCGGTGAGAAATTGGCTGAGACAAGCAGTGTCCCCTCTTCGGTGTCGAACAACTGCAAATTCCCTGAAGGGAGCCAGTTGTTGAGGTTTGTGGCGCCGCTGTATGCGAGGCGGAGGTCGGCTGTGGAGAGGCTCAGCGAGTCGACGACAACCGAGTCCCCCTCTATTCCAGCCAGGATGGTGAAGCCAGCATCGAGGCTCCTGTTTCCCAGGGTGACATCAAGCAGGACAAGGTCGCTTGAGAGCGTCCCGTCGAATCCCAGGATGGTTCCTGTCCCTTCGGTCGATTGGAAGGAGAGGTTTCCTGTAAGGCGTGTCGTATCGGAGTAGTATGGGGTGATGAATGGTACATAGCGGACAAGAGCCGGCCTGCTCAGGGCAATGGGGAAGTCCTGCATCCTTCCTTTGAGGGAGAAGGTCCCCTTCTCACCCTTAGGAAGGTCGTACAGGGCACTGAGCTGCAGTTGGTTATCATAGGAGAGACGACCTTGGCCCTGAGCTCCCTCACTATTCTGCTGGTAGGCCAGGGCAACTGAGAAAGGCTCGTCGGTCAGCGATGAGGAGAGTGTCGATAGTGAGAGGGAGGCGGAAAGGGAGTCATAGGCATCAGAGAGCAGCAGCGACGCACTCAATGGGGAGGATAGCTGTATGTCCGCATTCTCAAATACAACGGAGGTCTCAGAGTTCAAGAAAAGGGAGATGTCCTGTATGCCCTCCTTGCCAAGCAGAGCCTCTGAGGAGAGCTTGATCCCCTCAAGACCAATGAAAGCATCCCCTAGGCGGGTCTTCAGCTCTGAGATGGAGAGCCTTGCATAGAGCTGCCCGCCATCCTCAAGCTGTGCCGAACCTATCAGGGTATTGGAGATGAGGGGTGAAAACCCCTCCTTCTCCACGGTAAGGGGGGAGCCTTCCTTCGTGGCAAAGCCCAACAGCAGCGACGGTCCTTCCTGCTTCACGTTTATAGTTGCTGTGGGAGAGTAGAGGGTAACACCCGCAGCCTGCAGGTCGAGGCGGTCATACGATGCCTCCAAGGCGATGAAAGAGAGATCCTCCACCCTTAGGCGTGAGGAGAGCTTGGGTATTGTTGCTGTAAGGCCAGGATAGTCCACCCTGAGGTTGGCAAGGGAGAAGTCAAGCTCCTGCTTGTCGGTTGCAATGTCCAGCGAAGCAAGCTTGCTTGTCATGACCAGTTGTTCGAACTTCGCCCCTATGCCGGCAAGCTGGAGGGTTCCTTGGCCTGCCTCGGCTTGAACCATAAGGGAGGGGGAGATGTCGATGACGATATGTTCAAGGTCAAGGTTTTGCTCTCCCATGCTCCCTTGTACCCTCCCTATGTTCCCCTCAAAGGATGCAAGGGCTAGCTTGGGTCCTACTGCAAGGGAGATGTCCGCATCCTGTATGGATGCTCTGTAGGTGGGGGCGCTGAAGGAGCCGTTCAGTGAGTGTGTATTCAGGACCAGGGAGTTCTTTCCCACCCACTTGGTGAGAAAGGAGGGGCCCGCTTGTGATGGCTCCCCTGCAAGGCCTTGAATCTGGTCCATGGTAAGATCCACGGTAGGCTGTTCCAAGGTGAAGGTAAGCTGGTCAGCTTTCCCTATGAGCGAGAAGAGCAACTGGGTAAGGCCGGTGTCCATGACAAGGGAGTCAGAGCTTACCAGCGTCCTGTCCCCAAGGGAGACGGAGAGGTCGCGGGCCTCGACCTCCTTGAAAAAGGAGCGGGAGATGCCTGTTGTCCTGAAGGAGAGCGGGGCCCCCCTGTCAAGGCTTGCCACAAGGAAATCAGCAAAAGGTTGGGCTGGATTGATCACACTGAAAAACAGCATCCCATAGAGGCAGATGCCGGTACAAGCAAGTACCACCAGGATGGAAACTGCTATATCTTTGAACGTAGTATGATATCTCACCTGTTAAAACCTTTTGGGCAGTATACCCTATTGTCCACTCTTTGCCACCACTAATGGACCCTTCCTGTAGGGGTTTGGGGAAAAACTGATGTACGCTAGGGTAACTTTATAGTACCATAGGGGGGTGTAAGGAGAAGTGCAATGTCACCAATATTCCAAAATCTTGTAGTTTTTGAAGGGCTTGATGGGTCGGGGACGACCACACAGATGCAGTTGTTGGCTGAAAAGTGCGACAGGGAGCTCAGATCCTGCCGGGCCACGTTCGAACCTACCGACAAGCCCATAGGGCGTCTGGTACGCGCAGTGCTGAAAAAGCAGATAGTGACAACCCCCCTCGCCTTGGCAATGCTCTATGCGGCTGACCGCGAAGATCATCTGTACAACCCCATATATGGCATGGTCAGCGAGATGGAAAAGGGAAAGCTCGTCATATGTGACCGGTATATATACTCTTCGCTGGCTTACCAGGGGGTGGAGTGTCCCTTGGAGAAGGTTCGTGAACTGAATCAGTTCCCAGCCCCCCAGTACCTGTTTTTCATCGACACCCCTGTTGATGAGTGCATCAGGCGCATAGCATCAAGGGGCGGGGATGCAGAGCTCTTTGACCGCCATGAGTTTTTGGAGAAGGTCAAGTCCAACTATGAGCAGCTGTTCAGCGAACTGGACGAAGAGGTCAAGTTCTACCGCCTCGATGGGATGCAGAGCAAGGAAGAGATCGCCGCCGAGATCCAGAAGGTCCTGTTCACTGAATAAACATCGCATCGCCGTAACTGAAGAAATGATACTGCTCATCGATAGCATGCTGATACGCTCTGTCGATGAGCTTTTTTCCGGCAAAAGTTGAGACCAGGACCAGAAGCGTGGATTCAGGGGTGTGGAAGTTTGTCAGCAGATGGTCCACTGCCTTCCACCTGTAGCCCGGCTTGATGAAGAGGTTGGTCCTGTTCAGGCCCGGCAGAACCTCCCCTTTTTCATCGTCATAGGCACTTTCCAGCGTCCTGACGCTTGTAGTGCCTGTCGCTACGATGGGCCTTCCTTCTCGCTTGGCCTCGTTTATGAGGCGGGCACTTTCTTCGCTTATCTCAAAACGCTCATAGTGCATATGGTGGTCATCGAGGTCCTCGGTGCGTACGGGCAGGAAGGTCCCCGGTCCCACATGCAACGTTATGGGGGCGATGGTGCACCCCTTTGCCTCAATCTGTGCCATGATCTCGGGGGTAAAGTGCAGCCCGGCTGTGGGGGCGGCAACAGAGCCTTCCGCCTCTGCATAGATGGTCTGGTAGCGTTTTTCATCCTGGAAGTCATCGTCTCGCCTGATGTAGGGAGGCAGGGGGACGTGGCCGAGCTTCTGAAAAAAAGCCTCGCCTATCTCCTCTTCGAAGGCGACCATTTTCGTGCCGTCCTCGTTTTCTGAGACTATCCGTGCATGGAAGAGAAAAAGCCCTTCACCGAAGGTGTAGGCTTTGCCGACATGCTGTCTTTTGGCCTTGGTGACCATGGCGACCCAGCTCTTGTCCAGGTTCTCCTCCAAAAAGAGGAACTCAACAATGCCGCCAGTTTCACTGGTGGCATAGACTCGTGCCTTGCGCACCTTGCTGTTGTTTATCACCAAAAGACTTCCGCTGGGCAGATATTGGACAAAGTCACGCATCTGTGCGTCAATGATAGTGCCTGTTTCCCTCTCTACCACCATAAGGCGGTCTTGGCCGCGCTTGTCGGCAGGGCTCTGGGCGATGAGATGGGCAGGTAGGTTAAAAGAGTATTCCTTGATCTTCATCCATGTTCCTTTTGCAGGGGAGGCCCAGC
>CAZGOK010000031.1:0-14666 GCA_964527665.1 uncultured Sphaerochaeta sp. | reverse complement strand
TTAATAGGATTTTTAGGAGAAGAGCCATGGAAAAGAAGATAGCCATGATGGTCGACCATATCGTAGTGTGCGGCGCCGGGCAGACAGGATCGAGCGTCATCGAACAATTCATCCTCTCAAAGACAGAATTCATCGTGATCGAACATCTGGAAGCCCGGACAATTGAGCTCGAAGAGGAGGGGATCCCCTGCATTTGTGGTGATGCAACCAACGAGGATATCCTTATCCAAGCCGGTATTGCACAGGCAAAGGGCTTGGTCAGCTGCCTCGAGAATGATGCTCAGAACGTCTATACGATCCTTACCGCACGAGGCTTGAACCCCAAACTCTACATTGTCTCGCGATCGATCGAGAAGGGATCAGCGCAAAAGCTGAAGCGTGCCGGGGCGGACAAGACCATCTCCCCCAATGAGATTGGTGGCATCAGGATGGCGTATCTCATGCTCAAGCCGCATGTGGTTTCGTTTTTGGATATCGTCACCCGCTTCGATGACGAGTTGCTGGAGCTTGGAGAGGTCACTGTCGAGACAGGTTTGGAGATCGCTGGCTTCATGATCAAGGAAGCCGGCATTCCTCAGCGTACAGGCCTGATCATCATCGCCATCCGCAACCCCGGGGGAAAGCTTCGCTTCAATCCAGGGCCCAATGAAAAACTTCCTCCTGAGAGCAGCATGCTGGTCCTGGGAAAACCCGATAAGATTGAGATGCTCAGAGTCATTGCCTCAAACAAGCACAAATGATGCCAAATCAGCTAGCCTATCATTGAAAAGAAGAGCACTTCATGCTCAAAAAACAGATGCTGCCATCAAGGGATGAGCAGCATCTTTTGTAAAACATAGGGAGCCTAGCGTCTTCCCGGGGCTTCCTCAGCACTCTTGCAATCTATACAGAGCACCGCATAAGGAATGGCGCGAAGCCGCTCCTCTGGGATCTTCTTCGTACATTTCAGACAGTGTCCATAGCGTCCGTTATGAATACGGGCCAGGGCATTCTCTATCGATCGTAGGCGTGTAGCCTCGTGCTTATTAATGGCTTCCATTTTCTTGAATGCAATATCGTCAGCAGCAACATCAATGCTATCCTTGATACCCATGGCATTTACCATTTCCCTGAAGTCACTATTATCCTCAGTCAGCTTGTCGAGCAACTCTTTTCGCATAACGATCAGCAGCTCTTCCATCTCCTGAACAAACATATCGGACACAGTTTGCCTCCTAAAATTCGCCTTGGCGTCCCTTTGGATTTAATGCAACATAAGATGGGGATTACAGGCATAAGAGTCAAGACCCTTACCACATTTTCACCGTTATTAGGCTATTTTACCCCTCTAAACAACCCCCTCCCCCAAATAAAAGGGAAACCAGAACATCACACCCCTGCCGAATCTCAAGTAGAGGCTAAGGGAAATCCAGCATAGCATGAGAACCAGGACAAGTACATCAGAAATTTTCATAGGGGCGGCGAGGTACCAGCTTCGCCTCGGATGTTTGCCAAACCCCCTGAGGACCATCGCATTGGTGACCACATCGATACGGTCAAGGGATGAAAGCACCAGGGGGGCCAGGATCTTCCCCACAGAGGCAATCCTCTGCTTGAGGGGGACGGCCTTGGAGATGTCCACCCCCCGTGCCATCTGGGCATACAGGATGTGGGTATAGGAGGAGGTGACCTCCGGCAGATACCTCATGGCCAGGCCCACTGCATAGCTGGTCTTGTAGCGCACCCCAATCCTGTTCAGCGATGAGGAGAACTGGGAGGGATGGGTGGCAGTGACAAACAACAAGGCCATAGGGAAGATGGCAAAGTACTTCAGGCAGACCACCAAGAGGTAGAAGAGCGTCTCAAAGGTCAGGGCGTACCGGGCCGTGGGGGAGCCGAGCAACACAAGGCTCGTCCCCAGATACCGCTGACCCTGGTCGGGGGAGAACAGGTAGATGAAGATTGCATTGATCAGGATCACGTACGTCATTGCAATGATATAGGGACGGAACTTCCTCATGGGGACCTTGCAGGAAGCGAGGGCTGCCTGGGCAAGAAACATGGAAGGGATGAGGATGCGCAGGTCGAACGTGGTAAGGCAGAGCAAGATCCATAGCATGAAGAAGACCATTTTGGTCACCCCGTTCAGCGAATGGACAAACGAAGGGGTCTCTTCATAGCTCAAGGCAAAGCCGAACTTCTTTCCGCTCTCCTTGGAGCGCACCACCTTGTTCCTCTTCTGTACCCGCGCCTTCGGCTTTGGCCTCTCTTCCGGCTCAAGGGTGACCACCTCAACGCCCTCTGGGCGACGACTCTTCTCCCCTTGGATGAAGCAGTCGATGAATGAGGGGATATCCTCTATTCCACAGCGCTTGGCAAGGGTGTACAAACTTGTAACCGTCAGGTTGGCCTTAGCAAGCAAATCCTTGTCGCTGAAGACCTCGCTTACACGCTCATCAGCGAGCAAGAGCCCGTCAGAGAGCACCAGGGCGCGGTCGGTATACTCCAATGCAAGATGCATGTCGTGCGTGATGAAGAGGATGGTCAGCCCTGTCCTCCTGTTCAAGGAGCTGAGAAACTCCATCAAAAGCGAATAGCGCACATAGTCCTGTCCGGCGGTCGGCTCGTCCAGGATGAGCACCTTGGGCTCGGTGACCAGAATCGATGCGATGGTGACACGTTTCTTCTGCCCGAAGCTCAAGGCGGATATCGGCCAGGCATGGTAGGCGCGCAGGCCGCAGAGCTCCAGGACATCCATTACGCGCGCTCGTATATCATCTTCGGCGTACCCCCTCTGGCGCAAGGCAAAGGCCACCTCGTCGTAGATCATGGAGTGGCTGATCATATGGTTGGGGTTCTGCATCACAAAGCCGATCATGGCTGATCGGTCGGTGACTGACAAGGACGAGATGTCCTCCCCCTCGAAGATGATCGTCCCGCTGTCCTGGCGATTGATCCCCATGAGTATTTGGGCGAGGGTCGACTTGCCTGCTCCGTTCTTTCCCAGGATGCTGATCATCTCTCCTGCAAAGATCTCGACAGTGATGTCAGAGAGTACCTCTTTGATGCCGTCATATGAAAAACTGAGGTCCGAGATACAAATCTGGCTTGCTCGCTTGGCATCTGCTGTTTTCTGGGGCCGCTTCTGATACCAGGAGCGCACCAAGGGGATGTAGGGCTCAAGGTCGATCGTATCGATGGATGCGATGCCTGTAGCAAGGGTGAGGTCCGCCCCACTTTGCCTGAGGGCGGAAAGGTAGAGGGGGTCGCGAATCCCCTTCTCTTGCAGCAAGGTTCCTGAAAGGAGCTCTTCAGAGGTGGTATCACAGGCGAGCAACCCCTCTTCTAGCAGGAGGATGCGGTCAACCGGGGCCGAAAGAACATCCTCAAGGCGGTGCTCGATGATGATGATGGTCTTGCCTGTGCTCTTGTGCAGCTCATCTATGAGGGCGATGGCGCGCCGCCCTGTCTCGGGGTCGAGGTTGGCAAGCGGCTCGTCAAAGAGAAGGATATCCACATCATCGACCAGCACGCCGGCCAGGCTTACCCTCTGCTTCTGCCCCCCTGAGATCTCCTGTGGACTTTGCTTGAGGAAATCCTGCATCCCCACCAAGGTGGCCATGGAGGTGACCAGGGGCCTCATCTCGTCTTGGGCCATGCACTGGTTTTCCAGGGAGAAGGCAATGTCCTCCTCCACCGTAAGGCCTACAAACTGGGCGTCACTGTCCTGCAGCACCGTCCCTACATGATGGTTCACTTCGTATATGTCGGCCTTGGTCACATCAAGGGAGGCGACCAAGACCGAGCCTTCGATCGTACCACCGAAGGCGTTGGGAATGAGACCGTTGAGACAGTGGCCCAAGGTGCTCTTCCCACTGCCAGAGGGCCCTACGAGCAAGATTTTCTCCCCCTTGTGAATATCGAGGGTGATCCCCCTGATCGTAGGGAACTGCTGGGCCTTGTAGGTGAACTGAAAATCCTTGAACGAGATGATCGGCTCTTGCATGCCTACTTGCTGTGGTCGAGGGTGAGGTTGCTGTTGTCCTTGTTGCGTTTGGCAACGAGCAGCATCAGCAGGGTTCCGAGGATACCGATGACCACAGTGTTGGTGATGGCTATGATCAGTTGCTGGGTGATGACCTTGTCCAAGGGCTCTGCAAAAAGCAGGAAGTCAAGCACAGCACTGATGAGGTAGCCAAAGAAGTTGCCCAGAAAGGCAAGGCCGATATACAGGCCTATCTGCTTTCCTGTAAAGATACCCTCTTGCAGAGCTTTTTTGGTCAGAATCGGGAACAGGCCGATCACCGCCCCTACTATACCGCTGCCCAGCATCCACGTTGGCCATACGCCCCAACCTGCAAAAAGGTCGGTAAGCCAGTGGCCGAGGAAGCCGACCAGGAAGCCTACGATGGGCCCATACATCCCTGCGACAAGGGCCAGGATGGCCATAGCCGGCTTGATCGTGGTGTTGGCAAAGACCGGCACACTCAACAGACCGCCAACCCCGTAGAGGGCGGCCCCGATAGCAATGATCACAACCGTCTTGACAGGTTGCATCCCTTTGGACTTTTCCATACGAATCCTCCTTATTGTAAACGCCTGTAGCGCCTATCAAACAACTGAAAAAGTAATCTTCCACCCTTCACCGGTGCCGATGCCGTACATGGCGGCAAAGCTGCCCTGGTTGAGGGCGAGGCCAAGGTTGAGCAGGCTGTTCACATAGATCAGGGGCTCGCCCTTGCCAACCTCGGTGAAGCCCCTGCACAGCTTTACCGGGTAGCCGTAGACGACCCTGTCATCCTTGGAGATGGTCACGCGCATCATCGCCCCGAAGGGTATGCCCATCTCTTCAAGAAACTCATCACTAATATTGGTCCATAGCGAGCCGTAGCGGGTATCGAGGATGTCGATGGCTCCCACCAACGTATGGCCGTCCTCAAGGCGGCCCTTCTCAAGGGTGAGCTTCACATGCTTGGAAAGGACGGGTCCCAACTCCTCAAAGTTGACCAATGAGGCACCCAGGCGTGCACCGGTATAGGCATAGACGTCACGGCCGTGGAAGGTGTAGCTCCTCTGGCTCCCTGCCAGGCGGTTGGCCCCCTCCGATATCTCGCGCACCTCCACGATGCCGACATGCTCACCTATGTGGGTAAGGGTGCCGTTGTCGGGGGTGACCACCAAGTGTCCGCTAGAGGTGAGGGCGACAACGCTCTTGCGGTTGCTGCCGACCCCCGGGTCGACCACACAGACAAACACCGTCCCTGCAGCCCAGTACGTCATCGCCTGCATCAGGCGGTATGAGGCCTCCCAGATGTTGAACTGGGGGATCTCGTGGGTGAGGTCGGAGAGGCGAAGATGGTTTGAAACAGCGTTTGCCACCCCATGCATGGCACTTACTGCCCCATCGGGGGAGCCGAAGTCACTCATGAACACTACAGTCTTTCTCTCTTGCCAGGCGCGAGCCTTGACCAGGTCATCTCTTAGTTTTGTCTTCATCCTTGCCCTCTTTCTCTTTACCCGTATCTATCAATTTTCTCATCTTGAACAAGTACACCACCAAAAAACAGGAGACCAGCAGCACAGCAAGCCCGACCAAGGCGACAAGCAGGGGGCTACCCTCATAGATCAGGGCCAGCAGGATATAGCCGGTGAGCATGGAAAGCAGCAGCACGACCATGGTCATCGCCAGGGAGAAGAATTCCTTGCCTGTCATCGGTGCAAAAACTCCTCTATGGCTGAAAGAAACTCCTCATATGTGGTTGTCAGGGCCAAGTGGGGATGGCTTGCAAGTATCCCCTCAGGAGCCCTGAAAAGACACCCTGCATCGGCCTCTTCGATCATGGAGAGGTCGTTGTAGGAGTCTCCTGCAGCAAAGGTGCGGAAGTTCAAGCCCTTCAGAGCCCTGATGGCGTGCAGCTTGCCATTGGGGATACGCAGCTTGTAATCTGTGATCATACCCTCATCATCGATGACAAGGTTGTTGCACCAGAGCGTCGGCCAGGCGAGCTTTTTCATCAGAGGGGTGGCAAACTCGGTAAAGGTGTCGCTGAGGATGAGCACCTGTGTCCGGCTACGGAGCGTGGAAAGGAACTGGAGCGCTCCCTCAAGGGGCTCTATCGTGGCAATGACAGCCTGGATGTCAGCGAGCTTGAGCTTGTGCTCCTTGAGAATCTCCAACCTGCCCTTCATCAGCACGTCATAGTCCGAGATGTCCCGGGTCGTCAGGCGCAACGCCTCAATGCCGGTCTTCTGGGCAACGTTGATCCAAATCTCGGGAACCAGCACCCCTTCCAAATCAAGGCAGACAATATCCATCATGTAGTACTCCTAAGCAGTTATAGTGAAGAAATTACCCTGTAAGGCCCAACAGAATCAAGGCCCCAAGATATGCAGCGCTCTCAGAAAGAACCTCGATCGAACCCAGCACATCACCGGTCACCCCCCCGAGGCGCCTATAGCTCATGCGCAGGACAAAACCGGTCATAAGCAGTGCAAAAAGGGAGGCTGCACATGCAGGGGCGAAGGAGGGTCTTGCAAGCACGAACAACAAGGTAAGAAAACATGCCATTTGTATACCTGGGCCCACCATATGTCGTTTGCTGCTTTGGCGCACCAAATCGGAGGCTGTGCCCTCCCCCTCTCTCGCATACGAAGAAAGAGAGGTGGCGATGACCACCATCGTCCTGCCCAAGGCAGGGACAAACAACAGCAGGGGGAGATGCACAAGAATCTCCGCTAGGGAAAATACCTGGACCAGCAGGGTACAGACCAAGGTTATCAGGGCAAAGGCACCTACACTTGAGTCGCGCATGATGCGCAGCGTCGCCTCCTTGGTCCACCCCCCTCCAAATCCATCGGCTACATCACACAGGCCGTCGAGGTGGAACCCCCGAGTCAGGTACGCCCCCATGGCGATGATAGCCGCGGCGCGTACAAACGAAGATATTGGCAACAGCGCGATGGCATAGGAGAAGAGTCCCAGGACAAGGCCAACCAGGGGAAACCAGAAGAGCGTACTGCTCTTCTTGGAAACCTTGCCTTCTGGTATGGGAAACCGGGTAAGGAGGCGAAAGGCCCCTGCAAAACCACTCACAGGATCTCGCCCTTGAGTGCCAGGGGAAGGCCTGCAACCAAGAGGATGACATTCTTGGAAATGGAGGCAATATCCTGGTTCATCCACCCTGCGATATCACGAAAGGCGCGGCTCTCCGCATCGGCGGGAATGATGCCCAGGCCCGTCTCGTTGGTGACCAGCAGGATATCACAAGGGGGGGCCTTCAGGACGGCGATAAGGTCCTGTATCTCCTTGGCGGTGTCCTTCTTGTGGTAGAGGAGGTTTCCCAGCCAGACAGTAAGGCAGTCTATGACACAGACCTCCACAGAGGAGGGAAGCTCCAGCAAGGCCTGGGAGAGGTAGAGCGGCTCCTCGATCGTTATGAATCGGTCGGCACGGTCCTTCTGATGGGCTGCTATGCGCTCCTTCATCTCCCGGTCTATGGGCTCAGCTGTAGCGATGTACGCCCTGCTTGAAGTCCCTTCGGAGACGCTTAGGGCGTAGTCCTGTGCATAGGAGCTTTTGCCGCTGCGTCCGCCGCCTATTATAAGGCTAGTCTGGCTTTTGAGCCGGGTACGGATGCGAAGCCCACCGGTTGTGGAGGTGACCGAACCCTTTGTCCCCCTGACAGGGGAGATATGTGTCTTTGCCCTCTTCAGATCTATTGTTGCCATAGCTTGCTCACCTCTCTTTTTTCCATCATAGCATGGCTTTTGCGCAAGAGGGAGAGGGATGTGAGAAAGTCATGCTGATTGAACACCTCCAGCGTCAGCACCCTCTCCTTGCCATCGCGCTCCTGCTCCATCAGGGAGGAGAGAAACCTCTCGATAAGCAGGGGGTCCCCCTCGGTGAGGCTCTGATGGTCCTTGGAAGCGCTGTCAACACCATGAAGATGACAGACTCGCGTATTTTCTAGCAGGGAGGAGCAGCTTTGCTCAGCATCATAGCCCATCATCCAGACATGCCCGATGTCCAGGGTAACGGCCAGGCCATGCTTGTCTACCAGGGGTTTGACCAGTTCAAAGGGGTAGCTGAGAGTCTCGGCGCAGAACATCTGAGCTCTGATGCCCGAAGATTCCAACAGCCGCTCCAGGCTCTCATCCAAAGAGGAGATCCAGGCAGGGATGTCCCGTGAGGCTGTCGGCCCATACTGGTCCGGTGTCAGGTGAAGGATATAGCCGAATGGGTTGAGCATTTGTGTAAGGTCGATGATCCTTAGGTAGGTATCCAGCGTCCTCTGACGCACCTTCCTGTCCAACGACCCCGGATAGACATCCAGGGGGAAGTGGACGGTATAGGTAAGCCCATGCTCCCGGGCAAGTTCGTTCAAGCCCTTGATGACACCTTTGGTGGGAAGGTTGTCCTCCCCCTCGCTTTCAAACAGGACCAATTCTATATCATCGACGAGGGGGGCGAGATAGCGCACGTTGGGCAGGATGTCATCAGGGAGTATATAGCTGGTGGTTCCTATCCTCATGGCAGCAACCCCCTCTCCTTCAACATGGTGGTGCTGTCGGTCACCCCACCGGTATCGAAACTTGTCATCTCAGTGAGGATCCTGCTTGCCTGGCTTATGATCGGCCAGGCAGTAAGGGCTCCTGTCCCCTCGCCGAGTTGCATCCCTAGGGACAAGACAGGCTTGCTCAGGTCCAGATATTCCAGCAAGAGGTCATGCCCGTCGAGGGCGGAGAGGTGGCAGGCTATGATGTAGTCCTTGCACGCCGGCTCCAAGGCACAGCTTACCAGGGCTGCGGCTGTGGTGATGAAGCCGTCCAACAGGATGGGCATGCCAAGGGAGGCAGCCTCTATGATGGCCCCTGCTATAGCCGCTATCTCAAAGCCTCCAAAGGAAGCGAGCACTTCCAGGGGGTCGCGGGTGCTATGCCTGCTGAGGGCCTGCTCCAGCACGGTGCACTTGTGCTGGAGGTCCTCATCGCTGAGGCCGCTGCCCTTTCCGGTGACCTTCCGTACAGGAAGGCCGGTGATGGCGCTTGCTATGGCGCTGGCGCTGGAGGTGTTGCCCACCCCCATCTCGCCGAAGGCTATGCAGTCAAAGCCCGAGTGTTTTTTCTTACGGACAAGGGCCCTTCCCCTCTCCATGGCAGCAAGGCACTGCTCTGTATCCATGGCCGTCGTATGCAGGAAGTTCCGGGTGCCGAAGCCGAGCTTGCAATCATCAATCCCGTCGGAGGTGGAGAACCGATGGTTCACGCCCATATCCACCACGCTCAGGTCCACGCCGTTGCAACGCGCAAAGAGGCCGCAGGCCCCTCCCCCCTTTGCAAAGTTGAGAGACTGCTGGGCGGTTATCTCCTGGGGACTGTGGGTTATCCCCTCAGCGACGATGCCGTGGTCCCCTGCAAACAAGAGAAGGGCCAGTCTTGTAAGGGGTCGTGGGGTGATGAGGGCGATCCTGATGGCAAGTCGGGCCAAGTCGCCCAGGCTGCCCGGTGGCATCGCCTTGCTCAGCAGAATCTCCTGCAGACCCTCTGTTCTGCTCATATCTATCGGTTGTACTGTCATGGGGGCATTGTAGGGATTTATTCACTGGCATGACAAGGGCAAAAGCAGTACAATGGCCACCATGCAACAAGCACTCTATCTTTTTCTAGATTTTCTCACAGGTATGGTCATTTCAGTCATGGTGGTGGCCAATACCCAGCTGGGTCTTGCGGTGACCATGGGCGTCTCGCTCATCGTCAACCATATCATAGGCCTGGTCTTTCTCTCCCTCCTGCTCTGGGTGGGGAAGAACAACAAGAACATCAACTCAGAGCGCAGGAGTGCTCCGCTCTACCTCTGGTTCAACGGGGTGTTCGGCCTGGTCATCCTCAACTGCAACTACTACACCATCATCTATACGGGAGCTTCGCTTGCGATGGCAAGCACAGTCTTCGGACAGAGCTTCTTTTCGGTGATCTTCGACCTCACCGGCTTTCTGGGCATGAAAAAGCGCAAGATCAGCACCAGGAAGATGGCAAGCCTGGGCATAAGCGCCATCGGCATCATCATCATGGCACTCGGAGGCGAGGGGGATTTTGTCCTTGGGTTCATCATGCTGGGATTTTTGGCAGGAGCCCTGACCATGCTGCAGATGGTGCTAAACAGCACCTTTGCCAGCTACAAGGGCTCGGTCTTCGCCTCAAGGCACAACTTCCTGACAGGCCTTGTTGCAGGATTACTCTTCTACTTCATCACCGCACCGAAGGCGACGGTGGCGGGCTTTCAGAGCCTGCCCTCGGTATCCCCCCTGCTGATCTTCAGCGGTGGCATCCTGGCTATCTTTGTGGTGGTCTCAACCTCGTTTGTCATTATCAAGGTGCCGGCGATCTACTCCGCCTTGCTGCTCTCTTCAGCTCAGATCCTGATGAGCCTGGCCATCGACACCCTCTTCTTCGACGCCTTCTCGACCAACCTCCTGGTGGGGGCCATCCTGATGCTGGTGGGCATGGGCGGCAACCTGCTTGCAGACAAGGGCAAGCCTACTCCTCGTTGATCCTGTAGATGCCCTCTTGTTCCCGGACAAAGCCCTCCTTCTCCAATTGTTCGAGGGAGGTGAGCACGCGCTCGTCCTCGAAATGGGAAAGAAGGTCACAGATCATCGCAAGGGGCTTTGCCCCTGTATCGGTAAGCAGGTGGATAAGCTGTCCGCGTATCTGACGGTTGGAGTTCTCAAACCTCTCTTGCTTGGTATAGTGTGCACTGCGTTTGTTTGCATTGGGATGGAGTGCCTTGAGCAGCACCCCAAAGTCCATCAGGGCATAGTACCAGCTCTTCATATCATCAACGATCAGGCTCAGATCTCCAAGCAGCTGCTCCAGAACCTTGTCATTGACCTCATCCTCATCAGGATAGAAGCAGGTAAGCAGGACACGGCGGATATTTGTCTCCAGATAGACTGACTTCTCCCCAAAGCAGAAGCTGCGGATGGCCGCACTTGTCGCCTTGCCCACCCCGGGAAGGGACTCGATCAGTGCCCTGTCATTGGGAATGGTCCACCCCCACGCTTCGGTCATCCTGGCACTCCGACGAAGGTTGAGGGCACGCCTGTTGTATCCGAGACCCTTCCATAGGGAGAGCAGAGCTTCGGTGGAGGCTTGTGCAAGGGAGGAGAAGGAGGGCCACCTTTCAAGGAAGGCCTCGTACTTGGGCAGTACCCTGCCTGTCTGTGTCTGCTGCAGCATCACCTCGGAGACGAGGATGGGATAGGGCTCGCTTGTCTCCCTCCAGACAAAAGGACGGCCATGCTCGGCATAGAAGGTGAGTATCAGATCCTTGAAGGCAAGAAGGCCCTGTGGATCAGGAGTAAAGGTATGGTTGGAGTAGTGATGGGCGTCCTCGTCCGTCAAGTGGGGAAAGTCGGTCATTTCTTTTCGCCGAAGTTCTCCGGCATGATGAAATCACCCTTATGGTAGGTGCTGCTCGCCTCTTTCTCCTCAGCCTGGTCCCTGCTCTGTTCTGAGGGGGCCTGTCCCCGCTTGAGCTTGTCCTGCTTGCGCAGGTATCGGGCAAGGGCGTTTTGTTTTTCGCTTTCGCGCTGGTAGCTCTTGCCGCTGCTGATGAGGATGGCGATGGGCCTGAGGGATTTGACGTTGGCACAGAGGATCTGCAGCACACTGGTGATGGGAACAGAGAGGAACATCCCCGGGATCCCCCAGATATACCCCCATAGGGTGAGGGATACGAGGATGACAAAGGGCGAGAGGTTCAGCTGTCCGCCCTGGAGCTTGGGATCGATGATGTTGCCCAGTATGGTCTGGATGCTGATGGTCATGATGCCGACATAGATTACATTGGACCAGGCAGGGGCAAACTGGATAAGCGCCATGAAGATGGTAAGGGTGGTTATGATCAGCGACCCTATGGAGGGGATGAAGTTGAAGACAAAGGCAAGCACGCCCCAGAGGATGGGAAGGTCGAGCCCGGTCACCAGGGCAGTGAGGTAGAACATGACACCGGTCATCGCACTGATGACGCCCTTGAGCAAGAGGTACTTGGAGACCTGGCGCGTTATGCGTTCAAAAAGAACAGCGACCTTCAGGCCTTTGCTTCGGGGCACTGCCGCCAGGAGCTTGGGAATTGCACTCTGCCTCTCCAAGAGGAGGAACAGGAAGAAAATGAAGACGAGCATTGCAACTTTGGTTATGGAAAGAAACTTGTTCGATATGCTTGTCAGGCTGGTTATGGCCAGGTTTGACCAGTTGAAGGGCAATAGCGACAGGAAGGAGGTGCCGGTGGGCAGTTCGATGAACTGGGAGACCTTGCTCGATAGCAGGCGGTCCAAGGAGACCACCTTGTCGGCATAGAAGGGTATGAGGCGGACCAGGGTATCGACGGTCATGATGACAAACCACCCCGCTGCTACAAAGATGAAGAGCAGCAGCACCATCACCAGGGTAACGGAAAATATCCTGGGAATGTGCAGTTTGTCAAGCCGGCGTACCAACGGGCTGAATATCAAAAAGCAGAAAAACGACAGGATAAGGGGAATGGTGACATCCTTGGAGAGCTTGAGCACTGCAAGTATTGCAAGGGTCACGAGAATTCCTAGGAAAATCTGAATGTACCGGTTGTTTGCCTGGGGTGTTTCTGTCATGGAACAACTATAGACCAGCTTGGAAAAAGCTTCAATATCTGATATGACTCTATAGTATGGATCAAAAAAGTAATTTGGGTAGGATTCAGATCGTACTGGTCGGCACACAAGATGGTGCCAATGTCGGTTCTGTATGTCGTGCCATGAAGACCATGGGCATTACGCGCCTGGTTTTGGTAGGTGACAGGGAGTACGATGAGAATCGGGTTCGGACCCTTGCCTTGCATGCAAGGGATGTCTGGGAGAGTGCAAAGCGGTATGAATCTCTACAAGAGGCTCTTGCCGAAAGCGTTCTCACTGTCGCCTCCACCCGACGCCAGGGAAAATTCAGAAAGGACAGTGTGCTGAACCCTCAGCAGCTGGCCACACGTGTACAGGAAACCGGCGAAGGGCTCATCTCCATCGTGTTCGGCCGTGAGTCCGATGGCCTCACTGACGAGGAGGTCGCCCAGTGTGCGGCAGTGGTAAGCATCCCAACAAGCGATGACTTCCCCTCCCTGAACCTCTCACAAGCTGTACAAATCATAACGTACAACCTCTTTGACAAGATCAAGACCTGGACGGTGGAAGCTGTCCCTGTCGAGCAGGCAAGAAGTGAGCAGGCAGCTGCCACCGCTACCTCAGCTATGGATGAGATAGGCTACTTCAAGCAGGGCCATGAGAAGCTTTGGACCTACCGTTTCCTGAGGGATGTCTTTGTCCGGGCGGCCCTTTCTGAGAGCGAGATCCAGAAGATGGAGAAGGTCTTTGTGAAGATGGGCAAGATCATAGCGCACAAGGAGCCTAAGGACGATGTTTAAATCCTTCTTCGACCCCCTGCCCCGTGTTGTCGCCCATAGGGGGGACAGCGCCCACTTCCCAGAAAACACCCTGGAGGCCTTCTTAAGCGCCTACAGGATGGGTGTCGATGTGATCGAAACCGATGTCCACCTCAGTAAGGATGGATTTTTAGTCATCTGGCATGACGAGACACTCGACCGCAACACCAACGGAACCGGCAGGATCGAGGACCATACCCTAGAAGAGTTGAAAAGCTACGATGCAGGCTTTACCTTCACCACCGATGGAGGGGCGACCTTCCCCTTCAGGGGCAAGGGTGTAGAGCTGTGTACTTTGGATGAGGCACTCAAGGCCTGTCCGGCACAACGCTTCAACGTGGATCTGAAAACCAAGGGCGAGCCTATCGTCGATGCATTCATCAAGGTGCTCAATCAGAACCAAGCAAAGAAAAGGGTTCTGGGAGCCTCCTTCCACCTTATGAACCTCAAGCTCCTACGCAAGAAGGAGCCAAGGATCACCACCAGCATCACTACCGTCGAGGTGCTGCGCTATCTGCTCATGCATAGGACAGGAGCCCTGCCAAAACGCCTTCACAAGAGTCGGCAGATTATCTTCCAGGTCCCCCCGAGACAGGGGCGCATCACAGTTATAACCCCCTCCTTTGTCAAAGCGATGCACAAGCGCAATGCGATCATCCAAGTCTGGACCATCAACGACAAGGCCGAGATGGAGCGCCTGTACAGGATGGGCGTTGACTCGGTCATGACCGACAGGCCAGCTCTTGCCATGGAAGTAGTCAAGGAATTGGGGCTCTAGCAAGAGCCTGGACCTATGAAAAGCGGCAATTGCCGCTCCTCCAAGCTTGACCATCCCACAACCAAGGCAGAGATGGACAATCTCAGCTGGAAGGCATGTTGCCATTGGTATTGGCATGGTGGAAGAGGTAAACTTATTCTAGGAAAGACCATAGAAAGAATGATCAAACAGAATAAAAATAAAAATAAAAATAAAGAGAAAACCAATGAAAGAACATATTGAAACTTCCATACTCAATGGCTTTGAACAGAAATTTGGTTCCGATAAGAAGAACAGGGTGGCAATGCATGCCACACTGGCCAATGGAATCCTTGAAAGCTGCACGAATGTAGGGGCTGTGGTTGAAAACCGCCATAGTTTCTCTATCACCATAGAAGCCGGTGAGATGACCAATCAGAAGAAGTCAGGCCGTTGCTGGATGTTCGCAGCCCACAACGTGAT
>CAZGOK010000030.1:13245-14935 GCA_964527665.1 uncultured Sphaerochaeta sp. | reverse complement strand
GGGTTGTCGAAGTAGAGGCAGAGGAACTCAAGGCCGCTTTCAAAGCAGAGGGAACAGATCTGACTTACCAGAGCTGAGGCATATCCACGATTACGTGCCTCAGGCAGTGTCGCTACCCCTACGACCATAGCGGCTTGCTTTGTGGTGGCTGTTGTATAGACACTCGATAGGAGCTTTTTCCCCTCAAAAATACCCAGGGCAACTCCCCCTTGTGCAAGGTTGTTGGAAATTTCAGCAAGCTTCTCCTTGGTATGGTCTAGGTAGGGGGGTGCAAACTCCTCAATCTGTTGGTAGAGCGAAACTACGGCCGAGGCATCCTCCTTGGCAAGCTTGCGCATGTTGAGGGTGGTCTCTGGTTTTGGAATGAAGCTTGCCTTGTCGCACCGGCATAGGTAGGTGCCTGTGACTTTCAGCTTGGGGTACTGGCACTTCATCTGCAGGACCAGGGACTCCTTGCCTTTGATGGCAACAATCTTCTCCTGTCTTGCAAGCAGGGATGCAACGGGCTTGGTATTAAAGGTAGGGCCCTTGCTGTAGAGGACATAGTCGCTATAGTACTTCAGCAGGATCGAGTCCCAGTTCTCTCCGATGGCATAGAGGGTAACGTTCGGGCTTTGGAGGCCATAGAGCTCGAGGTCTCCTTGGATGAGAAGGGTGACTTCCGGTTCGTCCTTGATGTACTCATACACCTTGGGAATGTCTTTGTTTGATAGTTTGAACACCTGTATCATAGTAATCCGTTTTTGAACTCCCTGGCAAAGGGAGCGTAGTTGCCTTCAGGGTTATACCACTTATGTGTGTTGTGGTCATCCGTTATTGCAAAGATGATCTTCGCGAATGAGCCTCTATAGGGGCTCTCCTGGAGCACCTCCCTAAAGAGGGAGGCCACCTGGTTGGGAGGGTTGCAAAAGGCCCCGCAACCCATCGCAGATAGGATCAGGGTCTGGTGGTTGTGATTCTTTGCCACTTTGAGCAGTGTCCTGATCTTCTCTTTGGTAAGCAGGCGGTCAGGCTCCTCCATTTCATAGAGGCCTTTCTTGTTTTTGATCAGAGGGGGGCCATATATGGCAGGCAAAGCGATGAAGCTTGCCTTGTAAGGCTGGTCAAGAAGGGGGTAGCCATCCTTCTCCCTGCCTCTGAAGACCGTCACCTTTGGTGAATAGACAGCGCCGTATGCATCGCAGAGGGGGTAGGATTTTTTTGCTCTGGGGATGCCATAGGCCTTTGCCAGAGTGTCGTCAAAACTGTACAGGGAGAGCAGGTAGTTGGAGGAGCGAAACAGGTGTTCCTCCTGGGCTCCGGCTCCTCCTTCGACCCCTCCCCCTGGTGTGTGCGGATTAGCCATGTTGAGGACCAGCGGATTGTCCTGCTCCTCCTGTGCAACGGCGAGGCAGTCTGCATTCACTACGGTGATGAGGGTTTCCAGTCCGAGTGAGGGGGTGTCCTCAATCTTCTTTGTGTAGAGCACACTCTCTTTGGCAAGTCGCCAGTCCAGTGGCAGGAGTACTGTTTTTCCCCTCTGGTTCAGGTATTGTTCCCTCTTGATATGCTCGACGGTGTCAGTGAATACAGCGACCCTGAGGGTATTGAGCTGGTGGTACTCCCCACTTTGCACTGCTTGTGAAAAACGCCGGGTATACGATCTGCTGTCCCACATGGTCAACTCCTGCACATAGGCGAATGAACTCTT